>JANLFY010000005.1 GCA_024653485.1 Bacillota bacterium
GATGACTGCGTCCGCGGACGAGGTGCAAAAGGCGGTGCAAGCCATGGCCGCAGTGTCGGAACAGACCGCAAGCGCGTCAGAAGAGGTCTCCGCGTCCACGGGACAGATGAGCTCAGCAATAGAGCAAATAGCCGCCTCCGCCCAAGACCTCGCGAAGATGGCGGCCGACCTCGAAAAGCTCGTGGCCAGGTTCAGTGTGTAAACACAAGCCTGGCGGACAGCCACCAGGCGGTACGCAACCCTTCGCGGGTGTCACAGGCGGTCTTCGGCAAGCGCGGGTCCAGACCATGAAGCCCGCGCCGCTGCTTGCCGGGCCGACGCGGCGAGAAAGTCGTTGGTCCTTCTCTCGGCAGAGGTCCTCGCGGAGGTCCTTGGCATGTCCGGGTCACTGGTAGCGGAGAGCACGTACCCGTCTGCGTCCACAAGGACTATCACGTGGCCGGAGCCCGCCACGACCTCGTAGAGGCTCGACATCAAGGGTTCCGCCACTTTGAGGAGCCGCGAGCTGGCTCCTCTTCTCCGAGCCAGCTCTCCCGGCGACAAGACTACGCTGCTCATACCACCCTCTGGGTCGACTCCGAGGGCGCGACAACGCTCCCATGAAGCGGTTATGAGATCCCGGTTGCCGGGGAGCTCCGGCCCCGAAGGCCCGAACCAGTGTGCGTCGAGGTCCTGCTTTGCGCAGCGGTCACCGCGGCCCGTGTCGAGCGATGACATACTTGAAACGCCTCCGCATAGCGTGTTCACCGCGGGCACAATCCGTCCGGTCCTATCTACGCCCGCCAACTCCGCTCGCCAGCAGAACGACGCCCGCAGCAACGAGAAGGATGGGCCAAAGAGCGCCCAAGTCGAACCAGGGACAGAAATCACGCACGAGGAGGAGTCCACCCACACACACGAGGATGAGGCCGATGATCCTCGAGGCACCTACGTCTCGATCCGCGCTGCCGGTACCCTCGCGGCACGACCCCAACGACGCGTTCTCTTGGGCGTGGGTCGAACCCCCGTGCGGACCTGCGGGCGGTGTCCCTCCCTTCAGTCTAGCCTCGACCTCTTTGGCTTTCTCTATCACTTCCTGGCGAATACCTTCGGTCTTCTCGAACCGCTCGCTCGCCTCGGTATGCGGGTTCGCCGGGATGACTATCCATGCGATCAGGTACGCCAGCACCCCGATGCCATTGGCGAGCGCGAGGATTACCCACAGTATTCGCACTAGCGTGGGGTCGATGTCGAAGTACTCCGCTAGCCCCCCGGCAACGCCCCCGATCATGCACTCGGTTTTCGAACGATAGAGCCGCCTTGCCACCGGACCCACTCCTCACAGCGGACGTTATTTCTTGGTGCCGCACGACCGGGTACCCTTCTTCTTGGCGTCCTTCTCGGTCTCTTGCTTGGGCGCCGCCGGTTTCTTAGAGGCACCGCAGCCGCAGGACTTGCCCATCCCTCGTCACCCCCCTTTCTCCAATCGCTTTCCGTCGCCGCCCTGCCGCGCCGCGGTACGCGAACCGTCTTCGCGACAGGCTTTGACGGGCTTTCTTGTACATTCGCAGTCTCTCCCCGGGATTCCTTCTGGTGGTCGGAATGGTCCGACCCGATCTTTCTCAGAACCGCACTTCCGAAGGTCTCCGCTCAAGGCTTCGCCATCTCCGTGGGTCACCGCTGCTTCGAGAGCTCGACCGGCGGTGACCTCGCCTCAAGCCCTTCGAATCTGACAGCGTCTCTCTAGCACTCGCTGCTCATTGCCACGAGCGCCGGCACGTCTGCGACCAGGAGAGGCGGCGGGCTCTCCGGCGGCGGGGGCGGAGGAGTCAGACGCGGAGGAGTCGCAGGTGGAGGCGGCAGCGCCGACTGGCGGACAGGGCAGGGCGGTCTCATGGCACGGTGGTTCGTTCAGAAGCTGCCGCGTTCCAAAAAGCGTACGAGCTCGTCGAACGTTCCCCTGAAATCTGGATGGTTGTAAGGTCTGCCGCGGTCGAGCAGGAAATCCTCCACTAGGTACGTCGTCATGCCGAGCGTGCCAGCGACGATGTCTTCTTCCACGTCGTTGCCCACCATCAAGCACTCGTCGGGCATACGATGGATGAGCTGGAGGATCTCCACGTAGTACTCGGGGTTAGGCTTGCAGAAATGCATGGTCTCGTACGAGGTCACGAGCTTGTATGGAATCCCATAGAGACCTCCCCATCGCATCCGTTCCTCGATTGCCACGAGAGGGAATACTGGGTTCGTGGCGATGATCACGTCGAGGCCTCTGGAAAGAAGGGTCTCCACCATTCTCCGAGCTGAAGGATGCGGGCGTATTCCGAGTCTTGGACCTATCTTGGGGAAGTCGCGACGGTAGAAGTCGTCGAACAGCGCCGAGAGCACGTCCTCCGGGATTCCTATGGCGGGGAAGAAATCCTCCGCAAAGACATCCCGATTGGTCTTGCATGGGTCCAGGTTGCGGACCATGGCCTCGGTGGATTTCATGATCTGTCTTGCCAGGCGGGCGGGGTCCACCATGTGCGCCAGGCGCGCTCCCAGAGCTGCGAGGTACTCTCTCACGAACGCGTCGAAGTCGTAATGAACGAGAGTCCCGTCAAGGTCGAACAGTATCGCTCGAATCACATCGTCACCCCACACAGTATCGCCGTGGAGATCTCTCGGGAGTGGACGAGCCGCGGCCGCATCCGGCGCCGCCCGATCTACTGCCCTGTGCCGTGGTCTCCGCACGCTTCTCGGCACACGGGGAAGGACGCGAGGAACTTTCGTCGAATTCGTTTCCAGTATCGTCTAAACTCACCCGCGTCGTCAGGTGCGCGGTGCGCGCGTCACGCGCGTCGCAACCGGTGCACCGTGGCGCGGCGAAAGGAGAACCGCCATGGAATGCAACGTCGAGAAGAACGTCGAGACCTGCACTTGCACCTACCAACCCTGTCCCCGTAAGGGCAGGTGTTGCGAGTGCTTGGCGTTCCACAGGGCAAACGGAGAGCTCCCCGGATGTCTCTTCCCGCCCTCAGTAGAGCGCACATATGATAGGAGCGTCAGACGGTTTGTCGCTTGTCACTCCCGTTGAGCGAGGACGACGAAAGTCCTGCCATGCCACGCCTTCGCCCGAAGCCGATCACGGGCGGATTGTAGCAGTAGCTCAAGCCGCGCGGGAGGTAGAACCATGCCTCGCTTCTACTCCGAACAGGTTGAGGTCGTATTCCGGTCCCGTCCGGGCTCTCCGGCCTCTTTCGTGTGGCGCGGGCAAGAGCACCGCGTAGCCTCTGTGGAGGCCCAGTGGCAGGATTACGGCATAGGAACCGTGAGCCCCAAGCACGGCAATTGGCGCCTGCGGCGCCACCGCAACTATTACCGCGTTCGGACTGACGACGGCAGGGTCTTTGAATTGTACCTAGACCGGGGCGGCGGCAGGCGCACTTGGGTGCTCTACCGGGAATTGTGATCCTCTTCGTCCGTCGTTCTCATCCCTCTCTCATCGCGATGCCGGCTCTTCACCGATGCGCGCGGTGACCTCGGAGGCATAAGCTGCGGCGAGCGATCGCGTTATCTCGCCCGGCCTGCCGGCGGCGACCGGCCGTCCGTCTATTTGGACGCATGGTGTAACCTCCAACGTGGTGCTTGTTATGAACACCTCGTCAGCGTCGGCAAGCAACCCGGGAGCAAAGAAATCCTCCACCACCCTCATGCCCATCTCGCGCGCGAGACGCAACACGATCGATCGCGTCACCCCGGAAAGGATGCGCGGTCCCTCGGGAGCAGTGTGAATCGTGCCGTCTATCACCGCGAAGACGTTCGAGCTCGAGCCCTCCGTAACGTAGGCCCCGTCCCTGATCATCACTGCCTCTAGCGCGCCCGCCCGCCTCGCCTTCTCTTTGGCCATGACATTGGGCAGAAGGTCTATCGACTTGATGTCGCACCGAAGCCACCGCTCATCGGGAACGGTGATCGCTGAAGCTCCGCGCTCCACGCGGTCAGGCGGAACCGGCTTTGCCGGCCGCACCGTGAGGACGATCGTTGGCTTGACCGTCTCCGGAAACGCATGGTTACGGGCAGCCCATCCTCGGGTAACTTGGATGTAAAGCACCGCCTCGGCGATCCCGCTCCTTTGCAATGCTTCAGCCGCGAGCTCTCTCAGCTCGTGGCGCGTCCATGGCAGAGCCAACTCGATTCCTGCCGCACTCCTCTCGAGCCTGGCGAGGTGCTCGTCCAGAGCGAACGGCTTTCCACGATAGCACCTCACGACCTCGTATACTCCATCTCCAAACTGAAACCCCCGGTCCTCCACCGATACCCGCGCCTCAGACAGCGCAATGAACTCCCCGTTCACGTACGCGATCTCTGGCATGTCAGTGCCTCGCCTCCTCGCTTGGTCCGAGCGTTCGTCCCGACAGTCTCATTCTTTCTCCGCCGCCCGGGAAATCCCTCCATGAGCGCACGCGGGATTCGTGCCCCCCGCTAGGCTCCACGCGGCCTCGTCGAACAACGAAGCGTCCTTGTCATTCTCCCGAATCGCTTGAGACGGGGCGGCCCACAGGGACGCTAATAAAAGCTAGTGAAAGGAGGATACTACACGTGTCACGAAAAGCGGAGTGACGCGGATGAGGAAGACAGGTGACATTGAGCGGACGATCGCGAGGCGTGCCGCGCTCGTGCTTGCCGTGGCGACGCCTGTCTTGGCGGCCGCAGGATTCCACCAGGTCGCATTCGGCAGCTTGGCCGGGACGGTCTTCGGACTCGCTAGCTTCCATCTTCTGGGCACCGCCATCATTGCCGCACTGTCGCGAGGACCAACGCGAGCGCCGGTGGCGGCGGGGGTCAGGTACCTCGCGAGGTACGTCCTTACGGCGTTGGTGCTGTATGCCGCGCTGCGTGCGAACACGGGGGTGTTCCTTGGAGCCGCGGCCGGAATGATCATGGTAAAGCTCGTGATCCTTCTCACAGGCATACTCGGACCGCTTTGAGGACAGGCCCAGGAGCGAGGAAACCCGGAACGCAGGGCATACCTGCCGCAGGAAGCGTCGCCTGGAACGGGAGGTGACGACGAGTCATGCCATTCGTTGCGCGAACCGTTCGCGTGCTGGGACACGACGTACCCGAGACCCTCGTAGCGACATGGGCCATTATGATCTTCCTGGTTGTCGCCTCGCGGGCGGCCGTCAGGTTGATGTGGTCGCGTCCGCCTGAGAAGGCACCGTCGGGGACTCGGCTCGTGCCCGAGATAGTGTACGAGGCCGTGCAATGGCTCGTGGACGGAGCCATGGGCAAGGAGAGGAGAGGCTTCATACCGTACGTTGGAACGCTCGCTCTCTTCCTCCTGGTGGCGAACCTCACGGGCCTCGTTGGAATCACCCCTCCTACGGCGGACCTCAACACCACGCTTGCGCTCGCCACCATCACGTTTATGAACATCCAGTACTATTCGATCCGGCGGAAGGGGCTGGCTTCGTACATCAAGGGGTTTTTCGATCCCGTGGCGTTCCTTGCACCTCTGAACGTAATAAGCGAGATCGCCTTGCCGTTCTCCCTGGCGTTCCGTCTCTTCGGCAACATGCTCGGCGGGACCATCATCATGGGTCTCTTGTACTCGGTGCTGCCGGTGGTCGTACCCGTGCTTCCCCACGCGTACTTTGACGTTTTCTCAGGAATGGTTCAAACGTTCATATTCGTCATGCTCACGATGACCTTCATTTCCAGGGCTATGGATTGATTTCACATGAACGGTTTGCCTGGGGTCTTCGAAACGTTCAACGTCCTGGCCCACCTGGGTTTCCAGGGGTGGCAGGAGTTCGTCAGCACGGCGGCAGCCCAACACCCACGAGCGGCCGTGCTTGCGGCATCCGCGGTGAGCGCGGGCTTGGCAATGGCAGCCGGCCTTGGGCCCGGCATCGGTCAGGGTTACGCCGCGGGCGAAGCCGCGGACGCGGTCGGGCGCAACCCCGCCAGGCGGTCCGACGTCACAGTCGTGATGCTCTTGGGGCAGGCCGTCGCTGAGACCTCGGGGATCTTCTCCCTCGTCGTCGCGCTGCTCCTCATATTCGCCAATCCGTTGGTGACTCGGGACGGACCGCCCCTAGTGCGGGCGGCGGCCACGCTTGGCGCGGGTTTGGCGATGCTCGCAGGCATAGGACCCGGCATCGGTCAAGGTTACGCCGCGGGCAAGGGAGCCGAAACAGTCGGACGTCGCCCCGACCTGCGGACGGACATAACGCGCACCATGCTCCTCGGTCAAGCGATCTCGCAGACCACGGGCCTTTATGGCCTGGTCATCGCCCTCGTGCTCATGTTCACTCCTTCGTTGTAGGAGTGGCAGCTGAGCAGGCCCTCAAGACGGCGCGTCGAACGGATGGGGGGAGCCTTGACGCTCCCCCCGAATCGAAGGCTTTTCAGGGACGAACCCTCAGCTGGGACGAACGCGTACCGCCCCGACGCCAACGACCTCGGAGCAGTCGGTCACCCACATCCACTCGCAATCCACGAGCGAAGCGCCCGAGCCAATCGAATCACGCTCGGCTGCCCTCGGACTTCCCCGTCTCCTTGGGCAGAAGCTGGTTCAGTATTATGCCCACGATGGCTGCGAGGCCTATGCCGCCGAATTGCAGGTTGCCCCAGATCTTGATCATGGCGCCGCCGATTCCTATCACCAGCATCACGCTGGCTATGAGGAGGTTTCTCGGTTGCTTCATGTCCACCTGGTTCTCGACGACCGTCCTCACACCGATGGCCGCTATCATCCCGAAGAGCACAATGGATATGCCGCCGATCACCGGCTCGGGAATGGTCCTTATGACCGCCCCGAGCTTGCCGATGAACGCTAGCAGAATCGCCATCACTGCGGCGATCCGCATGACCTCGGGCTTCCACACTCGAGTTAGGGCAAGCACCCCCGTGTTCTCTGAGTACGTCGTGTTCGCAGGCCCTCCGAACAGCCCGGCGAGAGACGTCCCAATTCCATCCCCGATGAGAGTCCGGTGCAACCCGGGGTCTTTCACGAAGTCATCCTCGACAGTAGCACCAACGGCCAACACGTCCCCCACGTGCTCCACCATAGTGGCCACCGCCACCGGGGCTATCAACCCGATGGCCGCGGCGTTGAACACGGGCCACGTGAAGTGGGGCACTCCGATCCACGCCGCCTGCGCCACGGGCGCGGCATCGACTATGCCCCAGATCAAACTCACTACGTAACCTACGATTATCCCGGAAATGACCGGGAGGAGCCTCATGAATCCCTTGACGTACAGATTCACGAAAGCCACGGTAGCGAGCACGATGAGCGCTATGATCCAGTTCTTGCTGGCGCTCGAGATGGCGACTGGAGCGAGGTTTAGGCCTATGACCATTATGATGGGCCCAGTGACGACCGGCGGAAGAAGTGATTCCATGAACTTCGGGCCTACAAAGTATATGATCACCGCGAGGACGCAGTAGATGAGCCCTGCCACGATGATGCCGCCCTGCGCCTCGGGGATTCCCATTTCTTTGATGACGAGCGCAACAGGTGCGATGAAGGCGAACGAGGAGCCGAGGAATATGGGAACCCTCCGTCTTGTCACGAGATGGAACCACAAAGTGCCGATTCCGGCCGTGAATAGAGCCACGCTGACGTCGAGCCCAGTGAGGAGCGGCACCAAGACCGTCGCCCCGAACATGGTGAAAGTATGCTGAATACCCAGAACTAGGAGCTGGGAAAACGGCAGCGGATCCCCGGGCCTTATGGGCCCTCTGACATGCGCCGCCACGGTCGGCTGAGTGCTTGCCACGGATTTCTCCTCCCTTCAAACCTGCTGTCCGCTACAGGTCATTGACACCGAGAACATAGAGTCGTCGCTCATTTTGATTTGCAGGCCCAATAGACGCTCTCCGACGTCATGGGCAGACGCCTCATCCGTACGCCCACCGCGTGGAACAGCGCGTTCGCGATGGCAGGCGGTGTCGGCACCATGACGTGCTCCCCGATACCCCTCGCTCCGTACGGTCCGTCTTCCTGCGGAACCTCCACGAACCCAATGAGCATCTCGGGGATCTCGGCTGCTGTCGCTATCTTGTAGTCAACGTAAGAGGGGTTCAGCAATCTGCCCTTGTCGTCAAACTTCATCTCCTCAAACAGCGCGATGCTCAGTCCCTGCACAACACCTCCTTCAACCTGAGCCGCGGCGGTCACGGGGTTTATCACACGCCCCGCGTCGTACACGGCTGCTACCTTCTTGACCTCTATCTTCCCGGTCTCGAGGTCGACTTCTATCTCGACCGCCTGCGCACCGTACGTCCAGTTCGCTACCGGCTTGGGGCTTTGACCTGTTTCGGCATCCATCGCCACGATTCCTTCAGGGATGAACTTGCCCCGCCCGACGATCGGGCCGCCATATCCGCTGAAGTCGGGAAGCGTGGCGCCCAGAGCGAGCTTGCCCACGGGAACGCGCCTCCTCGGGTCGGTTCTCACGAACACCTCCCCGCCCGCCACGCCGATGTCTTCGGCCCGGACACCAAAGTACTTCGACGCGTGGTCTACCAACTGTCGCCTGGCGTCGCGGGCCGCCTCCATCACGGCGCGTCCGCACGAATACGTGATCCTGCTTGCCACCGTTTGCCACTCATACGCCCCGTGGTCGGTGTCCACGGGATATATCCTTATGTCCTCGTAACGCACCCCAAGCTCCTCCGCGCAGATCTGCGCAAGCACCGTGAAAGCGCCTTGGCCTAATTCCTGGGCGGATATGTTGAGCACCACCGTGCCGTCGTCATTCACCTTCACAATGGCCGTGGACGCAGCGTCGTTGGGCATCGCCGGAGCCTTGGTCATGCAGGCGATTCCCTTCGCGCGCACCTTCTTGGCGCCAGGTTCCGGCCTGCCCGGTCCCGTCACTTTCGTCCAGCCGATCAGCCTGGCTGCTTCCTCAAGGCACTTGCCGATGCCCACGTTGTGGAGGACTTGCCCGGTGGCGTTCGTGGACCCCTCTCGCTGAAGATTCACCATGCGGAATTCCACGGGATCCATGCCTAGCTTGTGAGCTATCTGGTCCATGTGCTGTTCGATGGCCCAGTGGTTCTCTCCGTGGCCGAAGCCGCGCAGGGGTCCACCCACAGGCTTGTTCGTGTATACGCAGTAAGAGTCGGTCTTCATGTTGGGAATGTCGTACACCCCGGCAGAGCTGTAGCCGGCCGCGCGCGTGACGTTCACGCCGTACTCGGTGTACGCGCCGCCGTCCCAGTACATCTCGAATTCCTGCGCGGTGATGCGTCCGTTGCGCTTCACCCCGGTCTTGAGGCGACACCACATGCCCTGCCTCACGAAGGTGTCTCGGAACTCTTCCTCCCTGGTGCAAACCAGTTTCACCGCGTAGCCTCTCGCCTTCATGGCCAGAGGAACCAAGGTCGCCTCCACGTTGAGACCTGCCTTACCCCCAAACCCTCCCCCGACGTACGGGCCGATGACGCGTATCTTGTGCATGGGCCATTTGAGGCTCTGGCTAAGTATCTTCCTCATCGCGAAGGGCGATTGTGAACTCGCCCAGATCGTCAGCTTCCCTTGCGAATCGTACAGGGCAATCGCTGCGTGTGGTTCGATGGGTGAGTGCTGGATGTGCGGAACATAGTACGTATCCTCCACGATCAAGTCGGCCTCGGCAAATCCCGCGTCCACGTTGCCCTTCCTTATCCGGAAATGGTTGCTGATGTTCGTGTGAGGCACTGGGAATATGGCGGGGACGTGCTCGTACTCGTGGAGTTCGGGGTGAACAAGAGGTGAGCCGGGTTTGACCGCCTCGAGCAAGTCGAGCACCGGTGGCAACTCCTCGTACTCCACTTCGATCAGAGAAAGCGCCTCCTCCGCGACGTCAGGTGAGATGGCAGCCACGCCCGCGACCGGCTCCCCGTAGTACCGAACCTTGTCAACGGCGTAAGGGGTTCGGTCGACGAGGTACAGGCCCATCCGGTGAGGAAAGTCCCCGCCGGTGACCACAGCCTTCACGCCGGGCAGTCTCGATGCTTTCGACGCGTCAACGCGGACGAGCCTGGCGTGGGCGTACTTGCTTCGAAGAAGCTTCGCGTGGAGCATCCGGTCGAACTTGAGGTCTCCGGCGTAGCGGGCGCTCCCCGTCACCTTCTCCCTCGCGTCGCTTCTCACCACTTCAGCACCGATGTAGCTTGCGTTCGTCGCCACCATCATTCACCCCCCGGCTTGGAAGATTCATCCCCCCGGACGGTTCGACCCGCCCGCTCTGCCTGAGCCGCTTTCATGATGGCGTCCACGATCCGTGCGTAGCCTGTGCACCGGCAGAGATTGCCGCTTATCGCCTCAACGACCTCTCCCCGCGTCGGGCTCGGGTTGCGCACGAGGAGCGCCTTGGCGGACATGACCATCCCCGGGATGCAATACCCGCACTGGAGAGCGGAGTTCTCCACGAAAGCCTCCTGCACCGGATCGAGGCAGTCACCTTCGGCCAGTCCTTCCACGGTGATCACGTCCGCGCCGTCAGCCTCCACCGCAAGCATTAGGCATGCATTCACCGGCTCTCCCTCCACCAGCACGGTGCACGCGCCGCACTCCCCGCCGCCGCAACCTTCCTTCGCTCCCGTGAGGTCGAGATCATCACGAAGGAAATCCAGCAGCCTCCTGTGAGAGGGCACGCGAGCCTCGACCCACTGACCGTTCACCTTCACCCGAATGTCGTGCATCACGGCCTGTCCCCCCTCCTCGCGCCCGCGCCCGCCTCGAGACCCCTAAGAGCCTGCTCTATGGCCCTTGCGCTCAGCACCTCGGTCATCTCGAGCCGGTACTCTTTGCTCGCCCGTATGTCGCTGATCGGCTCCGCAAAACGCCTCGCCGCGGCCGCTGCCTCCCTGATGGCATGCTGGTCCTTCCGGTTGCGAAGGATGGCTTCCGCCTCCCGTACCCTTACTGGCGTAGGCGCGACGGCACCCAGGGCGAGACGGACCTCGCCGCCTTCAAGGGCCAGTGCTGCCACGCTCACTATCGAGAGATCCACGGCTCCTGTCCTACCCAGTTTCAGGTACGTTCCGAAGGACCGCTCCTTGAGCGCGGGCAGCTCCACCTGGAACACGAACTCCCCCGCGCTAAGCGCCGTGGCCCCGGGTCCTTTGAAGAACTCGCTTATTGGAATCCTCCTCTCCCCTGCCTGACCCCACGTCACGATCTCCGCCTCATAAAGCAAGAGGGCGGGAGCAGTATCAGCAGCGGGCGACGCGTTGCTGATGTTCCCGCCCAGAGAGGCGCGGTTGCGGATTTGCACCGAACCCACGGTGTGCGCCGCCTCCGCGAGAAGGCCGTATCCCGCGCGCACCGCCTCATGACTAATCAGTCTGTTGAGGGGCGTGGCAGCACCCACCACGAGCCCTCCGCCGGCGCGGGGGCTCACCGCTTGGATCCCCACGATCCCCTTTAGGTCTATGAGTACCTGCGGACGCAGCTGCCTGTCATGAATGCGGACCAGAAGATCGGTGCCCCCCGCGAGGAACCTACCTCCGGCTCCGGCCCGTATGGCCAGATCCACAGCCTCTTCCCTGCTTCGCGCCCTGACGTAGTCGAAAGGTAGCAGCACCATTCGCCCTCCTTTCTGCCTACTAGTCGTGCGGTCCTACACTCGACATTCGCCCCTTGAGACTCCATGAGCGTTCGCAAGGCACGAACGCGTCGCGCCCGTTCGTCACCGCTCGCACTCTTCCGGCAATTTCGCCACTATCTACCAGGTGTCCTTCGTGACGCTCAACAAGACGCGTCTCGATCAATTGGATACTGATTACAACTGATTACGATCCCTCATCGTCACCGTTCCTTCGTGTCGAAGGCCACGATGCGGCAGATGGACGACTCGCCGCCCACGAACCTCCATGGGAAGCAACCTATGATGAGTCTCTTATTGAGCACCTTGTCTATATCACCGCCCAGGTTCTCGGCATGGATTATGTCGTGCGGAAACAGCGCGATGTGCATCATTTGGTAGTCTTCCGGCGGGAAGAAGTCGTCGAGGCCCTTGCCGTACCTCTTCCTTAGGTGCTCATCGGCCTCCCTCGCCTGGATCGGCATCCACTCGCGGATCTTCGTGTTCATCGGGTGGTCCGCGGACCCGCAATCCACCGCCAGCCACTTCAGTCTCATCTTCCTGCACCACTCGGCGAACTCCCTCGCCGGGCCTGGGTGCTTGATCATGTAGCGCACCTCGTCCGCCTCGGGCTGGTCCCACGCGTAGTGATGGTACCCGGTATGGATGACCAAGATATCCCCTTCGCGCACCTCGACGCGGTCCAGGATGTCCCGCGAAGTGTAGATCCCGTAATCCTCGGCTACGTCGCTGATGTCCACCACGACGCCGGGGCCTACGAGGTAATCCAGGGGCAGGCTCGCTATGTCCTTGCCGTGCGTGCAGAAGTGAAGCGGCCCGTCTAGGTGCGTCCCGACGTGGTTCGACGTGGTAATGAGCTGACCGTTTGCGCCGTTGGGACTCAGCCGCTTGAAGAACTTGATCTGAAGCGGCTCGTAAGTCGGCCAAGGGGGAGTGAGATGGCCAAGCGGTTGTGTCAGGTCATACATCTGCACCTTGTCCCAGAAAGACAGCATCGAAGAACCCTCCTCACTGCGTGCAGTTCAATACGTCGCGACTCACGCATACGTCTCGACGAAGGCCAAGAGCGCTTTTTCGAAGCACTCCCACGGCGGGGTAACGAGCCCCGCACCGACCTGTCCTATTCCAGGATCCTTGTGAGCGATGCCCGTGTTTATTTGCGGCAGAATCCCTCTTTCCACCACCTTTCTCAGGTCTATTCCGGTGGGCGTTCCCCGAAAACCCAGGACGGGTATTGTGAAGAACCTGTTCTCGGAGAGCGTGATGCCGTACATCCTCTTCGAGAACTCCACCGCGTCATCCGGGGTTCCTCCCACGAACTGCACGATGGGTATGGCGGCCGCCATGGCGAAACCGCCCAGCCCCGCCGTCTCAGTGATAGAGGAATCCCCGATGTCGAGGTTTGCGTCGTCCTCGCCGAACCCGGAGAAGTATAGCCCTCTGACCTTCTGTGCCGGTCCCGTGAACCACCGGTCCCCGAGCCCGCTCACCTTTATCCCGAAGTCAGTGCCATTCCTGCTCATCACCGTCACCATCGTGCTCTTCGGCACACCATGAGCCGCTTCAAGCATCGCCTTCGCCGCGGGCATCGAGAGGTTCAAGAAGAAGTGATCGTTGCCGTTGATGAACTCAAGGACTCTGCGGATGTCCGAGATCGGGTAGCCTGTTTCCACAAGATGAGGCGCGATGCTTCGTATGAAGAGAGACGTCGCCGCCCTGTTGCGGTTGTGTACCTCGTCCCCCATGTGCAACGCCTGCGCTATGATGGACCGGAGATCTATCCCCCCAGAGAGCTCTATCCCCTTCGCGAGGACGGGGGCAAGGACGTCAGCCATCCACCTGAGCCTCTCTAGGACTTCGGCGCTGTACGCGCCATATCGCAAGACCTTTCCGAGGCCCTCGTTTAGTGTGCAGTAAGACCTGTTCCCGCCCGACCGGTTCTCGATGACGAACACGGGCATCGACGGAGACACGACCCCTGCCATCGGGCCCACCGCCGAGTGCTCGTGACACGGAGAGAAAGCTATCTCTCCACCGGCGGCCGCCTTCTCGGCCTCCTCGGCGGACGAGGCCCAACCCTCGTACAAGATGGCCCCAATTACAGCTCCTCTCAGCGGACCCGCCATACGCTCCCAGTTGATGGGTGGGCCCGCGTGAAGCAGCATGTATTCGCCCAGGCCCGGAATCACGTCCCGTGCCCGCCCGATCCCCACGAGAGTCGGCCTCGCGGAGCTGTATCTCTCGAGCGCGAGGCGGTTGGCCTCGTCCACGTCCGGCCTGTCCTGGACAACCTCCAAGGCTCGGATGAGTTCCGGTCTGCCGAGCGCCGGCGGCCGCCAATCCACCTCGAACACTCTCGCACCCTGTTCCCGCACGGACCTTGCGAAGACACTGCTGCCGAGATTCACCACCACCCGGGCGGGGGGCCAGTTCTTCACCATCTCCATGACAACACAGCTCCTTCACGTCAGTGTGCGCAACTGAATGCGTGTCGCCAAACGAGCGGTTTCATAGTGGCGGGCCTTCCACGCCTCGCACCCCGCCACCCTTGCCGTGAGCTGCAGGCAAGTTGCCAGGGTTTCTCAGGATTTCATCGGACGTCCAATACACCCCCTGGCGCTTCACCTGCCCTGTCGCGTGCCCGCTCGAGCATGAGCGCCACCAGCCTGGCCGCTGCCCTATTGGACGAGAGAACCGTGGCTCCGGCGTCCCGAAGCACCTTCTCTTGCCGAGAAAGCCCCTGAGGGTCGCCAGACGTGCCAACCAGCACGGCGATCTGTATCAAGGGCCTCTTCTCGCGCGCCGCTAGCTCCGCCGCTTCGCGGACCGCCTCCGCCATCACCCCGGCGGGGTCGGGGTGGCACCCGTATCCCAGAACCACGTCGAAGAGCAGGATCCCCACTTCCGGATCGCGTGCCTCTCGGAGATACCTCGGAACACGAAGCCCCGGCTCGAGCATGGGATGGGGTCGTCCTCGGGTGAAGTAGTCATCCCCCATGTCGATGCAAGTGTGAGCGCGGCTCGTCTCCGGGTCCTCCAGCATGAACTCGGGTAGCCACGTTGCGTTTGAGTAAACGCCTACCCCTGCCCTCGCCAAGATCGCCAGAGTCTCCTCGCACAGCGTGCCCCCTCCGTAGAGACCCCTCAGATATCGGGGACTTGCCCCATGCGCGGCGCTCATGCGGACATCGCTAACCTGTGGCTCCTGCAGTGCAGCAAGGTCTCGAGCCAAGGCCTCTATCCTTTCCTGAGGGTAGATCTCTCGGCTGACCCCTTCACTCGCCAGAGAGCATGCCATTGCGGCAGCCTCTTCGAGGCTACCCGCAAACGCAACCGTGGCTCGGTCGCTGCAGGTGGCAGCCCCGCCAGGTGCATGCCCCTCGTCACCCATGAAACACACCACAGCGGGCTTGCTGCCTTTCTCGAGGAAGTCTATCACCTTCAGGCGGACGTCGTCGTGAGGAGGCTTTGAGATCAACACCTTGACCTTCGTGCTGTCGTCCTTCTCCAGGATGTCCAGCCCCATGAGCGTGGTTATCCCGCCGATCTCATTTCTCAAGTCGCGGCCGCCCGTGCCGATGGCGTTCGTTATCCCCTCACCCAGCTCGTCTATGACGGCAAGCACCTGCTGTAGCCCTGTCCCGGAGGCTGCCACTATCCCGATCCGCCCGGGTCGGACCTTGTTCGCAAAACCCAGGCCGACCCCTCCGATGACAGCCGTGCCGCAGTCCGGGCCCATGACGAGCAGCCCCTCTCTTAGCCCCATCTGTTTCAGGGCGAGCTCATCCTCGAGGGACACGTTGTCGCTGAACAAGAAGACATGCAGTCCCCGTCGGAGAGCCTCTCGCGCTTCTCGTGCAGCGTAGGCTCCTGGCACTGAGATTGCAGCGATCCCGCCGGCCCTGATGGGCACCTCCGCGAGAGATGGGTAGAGAGCCTCCTCGCCGCTCGCCCGCTCCCGCGCCCGGGCCTTCCTCTCGAGTCTGGAAGCGATCCTCTTCTCCGCCTCGTCCAGCGCACCCGCGTCGTCTCCCGTGAGCGCGATGATGAGATCACCTGGGCCGGCTCGCTCCATCTCGGCGTCGCCGAATCCCAGCGCCCGCGCGCTGTCCTTATTCAAGTCGGTCGCCATGCCCACGAGAGCTCCCTCGATCCCGTGAAGCCTTTGGATCTCCTGGGTTAGGCTCATGAGCACGACCGAGTCGTGGTAAGCGTTCTTCTCAATTACCAGCCGCCTGAGCACCATGCGTACCTCCTCTCCCATTCCGCCGCGAGGTAGAGGCCCACACCAATATCGAACCCCGAGGTCGCGCCGAGCCCGATGAGCCTCGATGCAGCAAGAGCAGTCTCGCGTGGCCTGCCCTCGAGGAGGAACGCCAGCGTGTCTTCCGCGAACTCGTGGCCCCTCCCTGAGAGGGCCTCCTCCACGAAGAACGCGCTGAGCTCATGGGTACGTGTGAGCGCTCGCCTTACCACGACCCCCCAGAGCGCGTCCCCTTTTCCCTGCCTCAGGCGAACCTCCCTGAAAACCGACCTCGTGAGGCTCAAGCCCGTTATCAAGTCGTCGCCACTCGGCGTGAGCCCTGGCCCGAGGCCCACCACGTGTTCGAGAGCGGCGCCGAGTCCGGCCTCGTCCTTCTCGAGGACAGCCCTCCTCAAACTCTCCAGCAACCCCGCCAGCCTTGGGTCGGTTCCTTCGATGACCCCGCGAAACGGCGACTCCTTCCTCGAGTCCAGCAATACCCGGTACAGTGCCGTCAGACTCGTGCCGTCCGGCAGCCGCGGGCGCAAGTGGCATAGTCTGCTTTCCCACTCTTCGGACGAGCTGAAGTCGACCACCAGCCCGGCACCGACCTGCACGCGCATTCCTTCATAGACCCGGGTTTCGAACCCGGTCTTCACTTCGAAATCCAAGAGCGACTCGCCGCGGGCGAGGGCCAACGTCGCACAAGTCTCGCTCATACCCCTGGAAAGGGGCAGAAAGGTCAGAAACTCACCCCCGTCCCAAAGGTTCAGAGCTCTCGCGAAGACGCTGTGAACCCGGTATCGCCGCCTGCGGGAAAGAAGGTCTTGGAACCTCCTTCCCCTCGAGACCGCACCGAGGCATCTCGGCTCTCCTTCGAATGACCACTGTTCCCCTGACCCGCTCACTCACTGATTCCCCTCGGGTTTCCTCGTTTCCGATATTCCGTGTGCCCGCAACACTTACCTTTGTGGAATAGTCATAAACTTGTGGTCAGGGCTCTATGACATCTCACGTCTCGCTCGGTTTGCCGGTCTCGCCGCGTGCTCGGGCACGCTCGGCGCGCGCAAACCTACAAGTGCAGCGGTCTCGAGAGTGCAGGATGCTTGCGACCCACGCGGGAAGGTTCCTGGGGTCGCACTGGGAAATGGCCTGCCGGCGAGGCGCGCAACACCGCTGACCCGCCACGTTCATCTCTTGGGTGTCTCATGCACCCAGTTCTCCGGAGCAGTATATTCTGAACAGCCGCAGGGCCGTCTGCAGCGTCAAGCGCTGATCAGGATGGCATGGGTCCAGGCCTGTGAGCTGTCTGACCTTGTTAAGCCGGTAGAGCACTGTGTTGTAGTGGGTGAAAAGGAGAGACGCGGTCTTCTTGGCGTTTCCGTTGGTCTGGAGGTAAGTCTCGAGGGTCTTCAGGAGCTGCCCACCTCGCGACGTGTCGTACGCTCTGAGAGGGTCCACCACCTCCTCGGCGAACTTCCTTTGTTCGTCTGTATCTGACTGAGCAAGGAGCAGCCGGTACACGCCCAAGGCCTCATAGTGGATATCGCGCCCTTCCCCGAATATGGCCCGGCCAAGCTCAAGCGCGGCCCTTGCCTCGCGGTACGTCCTCCAGATCCCCTCCACACCCTTCCCAAGGCGGCCGATACCGCACGTGACCGTCCACCGCTGGAGGTTCTTGCGGGCTCTCCTTATGATCCCATCGATCCAAGCCGCCACGTCCTGGCCGTCCGCCGCCTCGGGATGCAGGAAGAGGAGTATCCCGCTCGCGTGGCTCGTGAGTATGTGCCTCAACCTGTTTCTCCGACAGTAGTCCGCCAGAATCGTGGTGGCCTGGGCCTTGGCTAACTGGCAAGCTCGTTCGTTCTCGGCGATGTTCTCGAACCTGGCGGACGGCCTCGCGTCGAAGAGCGCCGCGACGTACTCGAGGCTGAGGTCCCAACCGAAGGTCCTTCCCCTCGCAACGAACTTCTCTTCGTCCGGCCGGTCCGTTGAGAACAGCTGATCCAGAAACTCGGTACGGTACTTCTGCTCCACCTGGACTAGACCGTGGTGCCGGAAGATGTCGAAAGAGATGAGCGGACAGAGTCGCTCAAGGTTCAGCAGGTCGAGCACAGTGAAGCTGGCGTCGAATTTCACGGCCTTAACCGACCCGAGCTGCTCTGCGGCGCTGGTCACGGGCACTCGAATGACCTCGGCCCTATAGCCGTCCACCTCCACTTGCTCTCTCTGGAAAGACAGAACGGTGCCCTCAATCGTATCGGTGAGCGTCTCCGTCGCCAGGAGCTCGCTCGGTCGATCCAGCAGTGCTCGCGTCAGCTCCTCGGTCCCCTTGCCCCAGCAGCTACCGGAGAGCGCCTTCCGGAGGTTGAGCGAATCCTCGACCAGCACCACCGCCTTAAGCAAGTCCGCCAAAGCCCTCGTGATCTCGTCGAGGCCGCCGCCTTCAAGGATGAGGTCCATGAACTTGCGGTGCACGGCCATGCCCATCTGCACGAACCTGGCTTGTCTGTTCACGATCTGCGCGAGCACCGCGGAAATGAGCTCAGAGAAGCTCACTTCGAGCGGCAGCTCGAGGAGCGGCAAGCCGTGCTCGTCCGCAGCGTCCACCATGTAAACGGGGACTGTGTCTATGTAACGCTTGGGTTTGAACGCCACAGCCGCCACGTTCTTGGCGGCGAGCCTGGGTAGGAGCGTCCTTTGAGCCTCCACGTCGTCCTTGATGGGGTAGCCGGTCGTGAGGAGGAGGTCTCCTTCCCTTATCCACTCCAGGATGTCCGGCACTTCCATGACGTTGACGTTGGTCACGACGCGGCCGAGCCCCTCGCGCCCACCTATCACCCTCGCTCCGGCGAATGCCGGGAGCGTAAGCACCTCCTCGACCGTTATGCCGACCTCGTGCAACACGGCCTACACACCTCGCACTGTGCGGCTGCGTCAACATACACGCGACCCTGCGTCTCGCCTCCGCTCCATCCTCCCCGGTCCAGCTGTTTGAGGGACTTCGACACGGCCTCTCATCTTTCCTTTCTTCCTCCATCATTGCTCCAGGACCCTCCCGCTCTTTCCGACAGGACGGCCTCCGGCGCCTCCGCCCGCCGAAACGAGATGAGAAGGAAAGGCGAGCTCGTAGCCTTGCCCTCTCGGCCCTACCCGCGAGGAATGACGAGCCGTGACTTGGGAAACCAGTCGCAAGTTGCCATAAAGCAGGCACCGAAAGTTTATGAACCATATCCAAAGGACACTCCTGCAACGTGAGTAATTAGTGTAGTGAACGCGTCGAAGTGTCGAACGGGTCGCACTCGGCACAAAGTCCGGCGGCGGATCCGGCGGATCCGTGGATGAGTGTCCGTAGAGCGCTCACGCCGCCTCAGGACCATGATCACACCAAGAGGAGGGTTTCGAGGATGATCGTAGACAAGCTTGAACAATCCCTGCGTCCGCCCGAAACAGCTATGCCTCCGTATCCGCCCAAGTACATAACGCTGGCGTCAGGTGAGAAGATGGTAGTCCACCAGGCCGGTCGAGAAGACGTTCCGCGTCTTCTCGAGGCCATAAGGCCCCTCATCACGGTTGAGAAGGACTTCTACGATATCGTGGCCGCGCGGTTCTATGCAGAGCTCCTCGGGTATCAGAGGTATCGAGTGAAGGACGAGTACGTCCTGGTGGGCACGATCGACGGGGTCATCGTCGGCGTCGTCAACGGTCGAATGGTCGACGACAAAGTGGGAATGTCGTATCACACCGTCGCCATAAAGCGTGGCCTCCGGATCGGGGCCCAGCTCTTCGCGGCCAAGATGGAATACCACATGGACTACCTCGGCCAACAGGAGGTGCTCATCGTCGCGGAAAGCCCCATAGGGTACCGACGGTGGATGATAGAGTACGAGCTCGAGAGCCGGCCAAGCACTTGGCACGAGCTCGGCGGGGTTCCGACGCACGTCCTCACCAAGGCCCTGTGGGAAAAGCACAAGCCCATGAAATGCACCGGCCGCCGCCCCGTGCCCGAGGAGATGCTCGAAGCGGCGAAGAAGCTGATTCTGCCGTCTGAGTACCCTCAGATCCCAGGTTTCAAGCGTTGACGACAAGGGCGTCGAGAAAGGTGGGATCGTGGTGAGGAAGGTTGGAATCGCCGGCGTTGGCCACACGAAGTTTGGGCGCGCCGAGGTCTCCCTCGTCGACATGCTTGCCCTCGCAGCACTGGAGGCTCTCGACGACGCCGGAATCAAGACGACGGAAGGACACGGTGTGGACCAGGTCTTCGTGGCGTCGATGGGCGCCGGGCTGCTCAACAGGCAGAGCAGCGTTGCGTCCGCTCTCGTGGACACACTCAACCTGCAACCCGCGATGGCCGAGACCGTCGAAAATGGCCCCGCCTCCGGCGCGTCCGCGGTCAAGCTCGGTTACATGGCCATCGCGAGCGGCATGTGCGACGTGGTCCTCGTGGTGGGCGGCGAGCTCATGCGCGTGGTGACCGGATGGGAAGCCACGGACTTCGTGGCCACAATGCTTCACCCTGACGCGGAGTACGCGTACGGCCTGACTCTTCCGGCGTTCGCGGGCATGTTCACGAGGCTCTACATGGACAAGTACGGGGTGACCGAGAAGGATCTCGCTCGCGTGGCTGTCAAGAACCACGAGCACGCGATGCACAACCCGGTGGCACATATACAGCTCGTCCCCAGCTTTCACGCGATAATCGAGGACGAGGACGCCCACGTCATCAACCCGTACGTTGCGGAGCCGCTCCGCGTGTACGACGTGTGTCCGGTGTCGGACGGCGCCGCCGCGCTGGTCCTCTGCGCCATGGAGCTTGCGGACCGGTTCCCGAAGAGACCGGTCCGGATCGCGGGGATCGGCCAAGCCACGGACACCCATGTCGTGGCGGAACGCGATGTGCCCACGGACCTGCTCGCAGTGCGTCTTGCCGCGCAGC
Source organism: Bacillota bacterium (assembly GCA_024653485.1). NCBI lineage: Bacteria > Bacillati > Bacillota > Bacillota bacterium. The sequence goes on from JANLFY010000005.1 coordinate 20,747, forward strand.
GAGCGTTCGCCATGGCCGGCTTGAGACCCGAAGACATAGACGTGGCGGAGCTGCATGACGCGTTCACGATTCTCGAGATAGCCATCTCCGAAGAGGCAGGCCTCTTCCCGAGAGGCGAAGGCCACCTTGCCGCCCGCCGGGGAGAGACGCGCGTTGGCGGGAGGATTCCCATCAACACCTCGGGCGGCCTCAAGGCGAAAGGACATCCGCTCGGAGCTACCGGCGTCTCGCAGATCGTTGAGCTCGTGCGGCAGCTTCGCGGAGAAGCCGGCGGCCGGCAGGTCGAAGGCGCAAGGCACGGCTTGGCCGTCAACTTCGGCGGGTTCGGAAACAACGTGGTGACCACGATCGTGTCGAGGGAGGAGTGACCAAGCCATGGAGCCCAAAATGTACGCGTATAGATGCAGGGCGTGTGGGAGGCTCTTCCATCCCGCCCGAGCGGTCTGCCGCGAGTGCGGCGGCCGCGAGTTCGATGAGGTTCCCCTCGAGGGCGAGGGCACGCTCCTCACGTTCACAAGGGTGTACGCCCTTCCCGAGGGATACATGAAGCCGTGGCTCGGGTTCGGCATAGTGGAGTTCCCGAACGGCGTGCGCGTGTCGGGGCAAATGAACACGGAGGACCTTGCCATCGGCACAAGAGTCAGGGCGACGGTGGGCATGGTGAAGGAAGGCGTGGGCAGAGACTACTACGGCTTCATCTTCGAGAAATCACCCCAAGCATGAGCAAGGCGCGGCGCTATAGGGGGCAGGACGAGACACGCGCTTTGCCATTCAAGTAGCGAAGACACCGCGCGGGCGAACCTACCGGGGCCGCGCGTGCGCTGGCGAAATCATAGAACGTCCGCGCACGCGCCAGGCCCCGATTCACTTCGTTCGGGGATCCCAAGAGCGCACGGCAGGGGCATGGGAGCATGGCGAGGAGCACGGCGCGCAGCATGTTGGGTGAGCGCGCGGTTACAAAGCCTTTGGCCTGGACACATTATAGAGAGAAAGGGGGGCTTTCCATGGACTCGGCGCTTGCGGCAAGGGCTCTCGTGCTTGCCGCGTCTGCCATAGGCGCGGGGCTGGCGATGATAGCGGGCATCGGGCCCGGTGTGGGACAAGGGTTCGCTGCGGGCAAGGGCGCGGAAGCGGTCGGCCGCCAGCCCGAAGCTCAAGGCGAGATCATCAGGACGATGCTGCTGGGCGCGGCCATCGCCGAGACTACCGGAATATACGCGCTCGTCGTGGCCTTGATCCTGCTGTTCGCGAACCCGTTCCTCGGACTGCTGAGTTGACTTGCTCCGTGGGACCTTGGGGGGTCTTCATGCGGCTCAACTACACGTACGTCTTCCAGATACTCAACTTCGTCATCTTGTTCCTCCTCCTGCGCCGGTATTTCTTTGGTCCAGTGAAAGCGTACCTGGAGCAACGAGAGCGGTACGTCCACGATACCATTTCAGCGGCGGAGGCCGATAGAACGCGTGCCGCACGGCTGAAGGAAGAATCCCAGCTGGAGCTCTCCAGGGCTCGGACAGAAGCACAGGAGATCGTGCGGGAGGCGAGACGCGCCTCCGAGCAGATCCAGGCTCACGCCCGGAAGATCGCGACTGAAGAAGCCTCGCGCATCGTGGCGCGTGCGCGGGAGGAGATCTCTCGCGAGAAGGAGCAGGCCTTCCGGGAGGTACGCGAGCACGTCCTGGACCTCTCCGTCGCCGTCGCGTCTCGGGCCATCAGGGACGCCCTCGACCCCGAGACGCTGCGTCAGGTGGCATCCCAAGCCGCTCGTGACGTCATCTCCGGGGTACACGCCAGCGCACTCCGTGGGGGCAAGGTCTCATGATGGCGCTAGATCCCGGCATGCTTGCGAGAGCCCTGCTCTCCATAGCTAGAGAGCGCCTCGAACCCGAAACCGTTGCGGACGAGTTGGCGGAGGTAACAAGAATCCTGGCGTCCGTGCAGCCTCTCAGACGAACTCTCGCCGACCCCGGCATCCCTTCCGAAGAAAGGCGGCTCATCATCTCGGACGCCCTCGGTGACCTATTCTCACCCGTGACGCTCGGCCTTCTCGACTTGCTCGTAGACGAAAACCAGGTGGACTCCCTCGGAGCGGTGGCGAGGGGCTACCGAAGGCTGCTCGATGAGGACAAGGGGGTGGTTCGTGCGCGTGTGACGAGCGCCATCGAGCTTACGCCGGACGATGTGGCAGCGCTCCGGAAGGGCCTTGCCGAGAGGTTCGGAGGCCGCATCCTCCTTGAACAGGACGTAGACCCAGGGATATTGGGCGGCCTGATAGTTCAGGTCGGAGACACCGTGATCGACGGCAGCGTCCTGGGTCGGCTCCGCAGACTTCGCGATGAACTCGAGGCACCTCACGCATCAGGAGCTTTGCGACAGACCTCCAGGACCGCAACTGTGCGTGCGACAGGCACTTCCGCCGGAACGAGCGCGAATGCAAGGTCAGAGGCTGAAGAGACTGCGTCGTCGCACAAGTCGTGCGATCCGCCACCGCAACCGGGGAAGTGATGCGTTTGGAGCTTTCGCCGGAGGCTGTGGCAGCTTACATAAGGGATCGTCTAGCCGGGGTTCGTCCCGGAGTCGATGTGTTCACCCAAGGAACGGTGGTCGAGGTAGGCGATGGAATCGCGCGCATGTCCGGGCTGCGCGCCGCGATGCTCGGAGAGCTCGTGGAATTTCCCAGCGGGGCGATGGGGATAATACTCAATCTCGAAGAAGACACGGTTGGCGTCGCGCTTCTGGGTTCCGACGTGGACGTGAAAGAAGGCGACACTGCGCGGGGCACCGGCAGAGTCATAGACGTGCCTGTTGGAGAGGCCGTGATAGGGAGGGTCGTGAACGCTCTCGGCGTCCCGATCGACGGGAAAGGCCCGTTGGACGCGCCCGCGCGCCGTCCCGTGGAGCATCCTGCTCCAGGGATGGCCATGCGATCTCCAGTCTCGGAGCCGCTTCAGACAGGCATTCTCGCCCTGGACTCAATGATCCCGATCGGTCGCGGCCAGAGGGAACTCATCATAGGTGACAGGCAGACTGGGAAGACGGCCCTGGCCATCGATACCATCCTAAACCAGCGGGGCAAAGACGTCATCTGCATCTACGTGGCCATCGGCCAGAAACGGTCCACCATCGCTAAGCTGGTAAAGCTCTTCGAGGAAGAGGGCGCCATGGACTATACGACCGTCGTGGCGGCTTCCGCCAGCGAGCTCGCGCCGTTGCAGTACTTAGCTCCCTACACGGGCTGCGCCATGGCCGAGGAGTTCATGTACTCCGGCCGGCACGCGCTCATAGTATACGATGACCTCTCCAAGCACGCCATCGCTTACAGGGCAACGTCCCTCCTTCTCAGGCGCCCGCCCGGCAGAGAAGCGTTTCCCGGCGACGTCTTCTACCTCCACTCGAGACTCCTCGAGCGGTCGGCGAAGTTGGCCCCTGAGCTCGGCGGCGGCTCCATGACCGCAATCCCCATAGTCGAGACGCTGGCCGGCGATGTGTCGGCCTACATACCGACCAACGTGATATCCATCACCGACGGACAGATATACCTCGAGAGCGAGCTGTTCTTCTCGGGGGTGAGGCCAGCGGTGAACGTTGGTCTCTCCGTATCGCGAGTCGGCGGTGAAGCCCAGATACCAGCCATGAAGAGAGTCGCGGGGAGGTTGCGCCTGGATCTCGCGCAGTACCGCGAGCTGGCTGAGTTCGCTCAGTTCGGCACGGAGCTTGACGCCAAGACCAGAGTCAGGCTGGAGCTGGGGAAACGTATCGTCGAGATCCTGAAGCAACCGCAGTACGAGCCGATGCCTGTCGAGGACCAGGTCATGCTCATATTCGCCGTCGTCCGCCGACATCTCGATGACGTGCCGGTCGAGGCCATCGCCGCTTTCAAGACTGAGTTCGTCGAGCACGTGCACAGGACCCGCCCGGACATTCCTCAAGCGATCGCCTCGGGAAAGGACCTTGACCACGACCTCGAGGCGCGTCTCGCATCGGCGATAGCGGAGTTCAAGCGGACTTTCGTGCCGAAAGGCGTGAAGGGACCGGTTGAGACCTCTCCCAGGAAGGCTCAAGGAGCGTTGGAGAGCCAGGTAATCGAAGGAGCGTGATCATGCATCATGGAGGAGCTCCGCGACCTTCGCCGCAGAATACGCAGCGTTCGAAGCACGCAACACATCACCCGAGCGATGTCTCTCGTGGCCTCCACTCGGTTGCGACGCGTTGAGAGGCTCGTGGAACCCGCTCGCGAATACGCCGCGATGCTCAAGGGCGTCGTCCGAGACATAGCCGCCCGGACCCCGGAGTGGGCCCACCCTCTCCTAGCGCCCGGAGAGGGCACGGCCAGAGGTCTCTTGGTCATCACTTCCGATCGGGGTCTCGCAGGCGCGTACAATGCGGACGTGCTGCGCGAAGCGATGCGCTTTTTCGGAACAGCGGATCTCGCGCGACACGACCTCGTCGTGGTCGTCGCGGGAAGGAAGGGCCGGGACTTCCTCATCAAGCGGGGCTTTCACCCTGTCAGCGAGTACGTCCCCCTGCCAGAGATGCCCGAGGAGTCGCTCTCCCGTCGCATCGCCCTGGACCTGCTCACGCGATATTCCGAGGGCGCAGCACGCTCCGTCCACATGGTGTTCGCAAGGTTTGTTTCCCGTGGTTCGTACCTCCCCTGCACCGAGCGACTTCTACCCATCAGCGAGAGCCGCGCCCGGCGCAGCGAGGAAGCACAAGGCTCGGACATCGACTACAAGAACGATGAAGACGACAGGGTTGAGCCGGGCGAAAGAACCGACCTTGCCATGAATGAAGATGGCCCTGGTAGCTCGGATCTGCAGTATGTATACGAGCCTTCACCCGAGTCCGTGCTCGACGTGCTCTTTCCTCATTACCTCGCGTCCGCGGTGTACGCAGCCCTCGTTGAGGCCAAGGCGAGCGAGTTCGCCGCGAGGACGGTCGCCATGGACTCGGCCACCGACAACGCTGGGGAACTCATCGAAGGGCTCACCCTCGCCTATAACCGGGCAAGGCAAACCGAGATAACCCAGGAGATCTCGGAGATCGCCGCCGGGGCGAAGAGCCTCCGCTGACCCAAGATCTGTCGATGGCCGTAAGGCCCTAAGGAGGTGTGACCAAAGTGGCCGGAATCCCCAGCTGCCCAGGTGAGCCCGAACGCCGGGACGAGCGCGGGCATGCAACCGGACGCGTCGTGCAGATCATCGGTCCGGTGGTCGACGTCGAGTTCCCGGAGCACGACATCCCCGAGATATACACGGCTCTCACGATCGAAGGCCCCCCGCGCCGGGCCCCGGAAAGCGGGCCATACGATGAAAGCCCGGGCGAGCCTACCCGCGTTACACTGGAGGTCATGCATCACATAGGAAGAGGGCGTGTCCGCGCCATCGCGATGTCGTCCACCGAGGGTCTCACTCGAGGAATGGTGGTCACCAATACCGGCGCTCCGATGAAAGTGCCCGTGGGCCGCGGCACTCTTGGCCGGGCTTTCAACGTGCTCGGCCAGCCGATAGACGGTCTGGCCATGCCGGAGAACGTCGAGCTCTGGCCGATTCACAGACCATCGCCGGAGCTAACCGAGCAGTGGACCGGAAACGAGATACTCGAGACCGGCATCAAGGTAATCGATCTCCTCGCGCCGTACCCACGCGGCGGGAAGGTTGGTCTTTTCGGCGGAGCCGGTGTCGGGAAAACGGTGCTGATCATGGAGCTGATCCGCAACATTGCCGTGGAGCATGGGGGGTTCTCCGTATTCGCGGGAATCGGAGAACGCACCCGCGAAGGGAACGACCTGTGGTTGCAGATGAAGGCGTCAGGCGTCCTGGAGAAAACTGCCTTAGTCTTCGGTCAGATGAACGAACCCCCCGGAGCCCGCTTCCGGGTGGGACTGGCGGGACTCACCATGGCAGAGTACTTTCGCGATGTAGAGGGCCAGGACGTGCTTCTGTTCATAGACAACATATTCCGTTACATCCAAGCGGGCAGGGAGATCTCCGCCCTCCTCGGAAGGATGCCAGCCGCAGTCGGGTATCAGCCCACCCTCGCCGTGGAAGTCGGCATGCTGGAGGAGAGGATCACATCGACAGCCCGGGGTTCCATCACCTCGGTCCAGGCTGTCTTCGTGCCCGCGGACGACATCACCGACCCTGCGCCCGCCACCGCTTTCGCCCACTTGGACGCGACAACGGTGCTCTCCAGGAGCATCGCAGAGCTAGGGCTGTACCCCGCTGTCGACCCCCTGGACTCCACCTCGCGCGTTTTGGACCCGCGGGTCGTGGGGGACGACCATTACAATGTGGCGCGGGGTGTACAGAGCGTGTTGCAGCGCTACAGGGAGCTCAAGGACATCATAGCCATCTTGGGGATGGACGAGCTTTCGGACGAAGACAAGCTCATCGTGAGCAGGGCGCGGAAGGTGCAAAGGTTCCTCACCCAACCGCTATTCGTCGCCGAAGCGTTCACGGGCGAACCGGGGCGGTACGTCCCCATACGCGAGACCGTGGAAGGCTTTGGGCGCATCATCCGAGGAGAACTGGACGACGTGCCCGAACAAGCCTTCTACATGATTGGAACGATCGACGAAGCTCTCAAACCGTCCAAATCCTGAGTCGCGCGGAACGAGCGCAATCACGAGGGGCGTGGAGACGTGGACGGCTTTCAACTGCGTGTTCTCACCCGGCGAAGGACCGTTCTGGCAACCCAAGCTACCTCTATTCTGGTCCCCGGGTCCGAGGGAGACTTCCAGGTGCTCCGCAACCACGCACCAACGGTGTCTGCCATGAGGCCGGGCAGGCTCGTCGTGGACTTTGACGGCGCGCGGGAAAGCATCGAGGTGACAGGCGGCTTCGTCATAGTCAGGCCCGACCGCGTTGACGTGCTCCTCGATTTCGAAGACCTCAAGCCTGGATGACGCGGTTCCGGCCCTCCCGCTTCCCGCGATAGCAAGCCATGTCTGCGAGATATATGAGGTCCTTCTGAGTCTTGGCGTCAGTGGGGTACGTCGCGACCCCCACAGTGACTGTCACGCGCCCGCTCGGTATACGATCCTCGTCTGGGAACGGGTACGCCTCGACCCTCTCCCTTATCTTCTCGGCTACCCGGAGCGCCTGCGTCTTGTGAGCCTCGAGGAGCACGACCACGAACTCCTCCCCGCCGTACCTCGCCACTATGTCTGTCGATCGAACCGATCTCGTCAGGAGTCTCGCCACAGCTTTCAGAGCGGCGTCGCCCGCAGGATGACCCAACACATCGTTGTACTGCTTGAAGTCGTCGATGTCCACCATGAGCAGGGAAAGGTACCGTCCGTACCGTTCGCACCTCGCGAGTTCCTCGGCAAGCCTCTCCTGGAAGTGCCGGTGGTTGAACAGACCGGTGACCGAGTCTGTGATAGCCAGCCTTTCGGCTATTTGGTGCAGCCTAGTCACCTCGGCAAGCTGCCTGTCGAGCTTGGCGTTGACCCGTCTGAGCTCCGCCTCGCTCTTCTCGAGCAGCTCGTTCTTAGCTTGGAGTTCCCGGTACAACCTCGCGTTCTCTATGGCGATGGCCGCCTGCGTGCCGATGGTGCACATGATCCTCAAGTGGCCCTCCTCGAAGCGCTGGGTATAGCTCTGAACGGACATCACGCCGATAACCCTGTTCTGCACCGACAACGGCACGGCGATCACGGAGAGCGGCATGTCCCCCAAGGTGATGGCTTCGGCCGGAGCACGCTCCATGTCCATAGACGAATCCCTTATGAAGAGAGGCTCGCCTGATCTTATGACCCACTCAGTGAGGCCCCGGCCCGTCGGATACGGCCGTGTGAAACTTGCGACGCGAACGCCATGGTCCACGACCATCTCGAACCTTATCACTGAGGCCTGCTCGTCAAAAAGGGCAACGAAGAACGATTCGTTGCCGATTATCGCCGCCACCTGCTCGTACATCACTTCGAGGAGCGCAGGGAGGTGGAGGACTGATGTGGTTGCCACGGCCACCTTGTGTATGCTCACCATCTCCGCGGCGGACCGGCGAGCTTCTTCAGTCTGACGGCGCAGCTCCTCTTCGAGCCGTTTCCTCTGGGTCACGTCGCGAACGACTCCCTGGATCGCCACAGCGGTTCCTTCCCTCTTCAAGCCGCTCGTGTTGATCTGGCAGAACACCGACTTGCCCTCGCGTCCGACCAGCTCCACGTCGAGCATCTGACAGTCTCCCGACACACCTTCGGGGGAGAGAGCTGCAGCGATTTCATCATGGCTTGTTCTCGCCACGATCTCGAAGATCTTCCGACCGATGAGCTCGTGAGCAGCGTATCCGAGCATCGCGGCCAGGGGCTCGTTCACGTACGTTATCGCGCCGCCCATGTCCGCGACGAACATCCCGTCGCTAGCGTTCTCTATGAGCTGCCTGTACTTGGCTTCCGACTCGGAGAGATCCCTGATGGTAGCCCTCACCTTCCTGGTGAGAGCCCTGTTGGCCCCGATCGTGCCGAGGATGACGAAGACGAGCGCTGCGAAGATGGTGGCTGCCACGAAGACAGCCATGGACATCTGCCGGGGCGTCGGGGAAAGCCCTCCCTCGAAAGGCATGGCGAGGGTGAGACCGAACGTGGAAGCGGGGCAACCCGCCACCATCCCCGGACAAAGGAACGAGAACGTCAATACCACGGCTGATCCGGGCATCACCGCCACCCCCGTGGCCCCGATATCCCGAGACACAGTCGAAGCTGCACTTCCGCCCTACTTCGCGGGCATCCTGCCGGTCTGCCTCAGGTAGTCGAAGAAGGACTCCTGGTCAGCGAACACCTTTGTGCAGTGGAATTTCAAGAAGGGGCTCACGCGTTCCTTGAAAATCGCGTAAACCTCTTTGTTGTTCGTAGAGCCGTAGATGATCTCGCAGAGCACCCCCGGAGACGTCTTGTCCGTGGGGTAGTACACGACTACCATGTCGCTCTGGTCGATCAGCATGTAGTCGCGGATGACCGTCTGATCAGCTATCTCGCCCTTCTCTGACGGCGTGATGCCGAACTCCGGACCTATCTCGGAAAGACTGTAGCTCCTCGACTCGCCCTTTCCCGTCCCGTACGTGAGCTCGGTATCCTCGACTGCAAGCGGGTCGAAGACCTCGAAGTGCTCCCGCAGCCTGTCCCTGAACTCCCTCACTTCCTGCATTTTCACCGAGTCGTTGTGCATCAGGGTGATGGGGAAGCTCAAGTATACCTTGGGCACCTCCGGTTTGAACATGAGGTCGTAGAGGGTGGTCGGAGGCTGGCCCACCGCCACGACGTAGTGGGGTTTTCGCTGGTACGACGCCATCATCTTCGTGACGAAGATCTCTTCGTCGCGCCAGATCAGGATGTCTTTCAGCGAGAGCCGCCCCTTCCACACGGGCGACTCATCCAGCCTTTTCGACACGTTGAGGATGCTATCGATGACCGTCACGTAGAGATCGGGTTTCAGTTCGTTCAGGTAGTGCACATCGAAAGCAGGCATGAGGTAGTTCTTCCACCGGAAGCACCCATGGGTAGATATCACGCAGTTCTCCACCTTCTCCGCTTTCTTGAGGATCTCCTCGAACACAGCGGCCCGGAGAGACCTCAGCGTGGACGGAGAGAGATCCAAGATCTTCTCAGGACTCGTAGGACTCTCCAGTTCGTCAGCCTTCTTGAACATCAGATCGCCCACGTTGAAGAGGTGGACCTTCCTGCCAAGCGCCTCAGACGCGGCAAGGGCCCCCTTTAGGTACTCGAGCTTCCCTGAGCCACTGGTGCCCGTGCAGATTGCCTTCACCCAAACCCCTCCAGACGAGGAGGTTCGACGCCAATCGGCGGACTCCTCTCCCATCGTCGACCATCGCGGTCTCAGCCCGCGAAGCGCTCCAACACCAGTGCGATGAACTTGACGCCCTCAAGGAAATCAGACACCCTGATGTTCTCGTCGGGCCCATGCACGCGAGATTCCGGGTTCGCCACGCCCACTCCCACGGCAGGCGTGCCGAACTGTGCAGCCACCTGGTACATCGGACCGGTGCCCGGGGACGTCGGGTATAGCGATGGTTCCTTCCCGGTAAGCTCCAGCCCGGCCTCTTTGATCACCTTCACTATGCGTGACTCCGGATCCGTTCTCACAGGGCGTTCCGCGCCGAGCCAAGTCACGCGGAAGTCTCCGCAGCCCTTTGCACTCAGATAGGCCTCGAACTTCCTCGCAATGTCCTCAGGCTCCTGATTGGGCACGAGACGCATGTCCAGCTTGGCCACTGCCTTGCTGGGGAGAACGGTCTTTGAGCCCGGTCCCTCATAGCCTGACGAAAGACCGCAAACGTTGCACGTCGGTTCGAAGTAGAGCCGCCTCAGGACGTCCTTGCCTGCAAGACCCAGCACGAACCCGTTGATTCCGAACGATCTCGCCAGACGATCGGAGCTCGTGGTCAGCTTCTCGACAAGCTCGATCTCCGCCTGGTTGGGCTGCTGGACATCTTCGTAGAATCCGGGGATGAGTATCTCCTCCCTTTCGTTCTTGAGGGAACTCAACGCCCACACAAGCCTCCACGCTGGGTTCGGAGCAACGGCCGCAAGCGAGGAATGCAGGTCATGGCTGCCACCCTCTACTTCTATGTGAGCGTAGCAGAGGCCTTTGCAGCCCAGAGTGACCTCCAGCCTTCCCTCCTCGTCGCGGCTGCCTGTCTCCCAGACGCACGCGTCAGCACGGAACGCCTCCGGATGCTCCTTCGCGTAACGGTCGAGGGTGGGACTGCCTATCTCCTCTTCACCCTCGACGACAAACTTCAAGGTCACGGGGAGTTCCCCCCTGACCTTGATGAAGGCCTCAGCCGCCCTCACACGCGCAGCAAGGTCTCCTTTGTTGTCAGCGGCACCACGCGCGTATATCCTCCCACCGTCGATCTCGGCGCCAAACGGGTCATGTCGCCACGCGTCCAGCGGCTCCGGCGGCTGGACGTCATAATGGTTATAGAAGAGAAGCGTTCTTTCCTGAGCCCCCGGTATCTCCGCCGTGACAAGCGGTGCTGCCCCCCCTATACGGAGCACCTGGACCCTTGCGCCCACGGACGAGAACATTCGCTCGACCATCCTCGCCGTGTCCTCAACGCCTTTGTTCTGCGCGGATATGCTGGGCTGTCGCAAGAGGGTTTGGAGGTCCCTCACGAACTCGGGCGCGTGCTTATCCACGTAATCGAAGACGTCTTTCATCCGAGCCTTGCCCTCCCCGATGCTGAGTGACCCGAGCGGCCGCTGATTCCGGCGGAAAGGACGCCGCCGCGACGGCGAAGCCAGTAAACGCCCGCCGAAACCGCCGCAAGAGCCGGTGACGATACGCCTACCGCCGTCGTTTGGAGCAAGTCAACGCAATACTTGAACGCTCTGTGAAGATCTGGCAGGTGGTGAGTGAACCTCACGCCTTCAACTCCCACGAAACACGCTACTTGGAGGACAAGAGCGAGCACAATCGAATAGACGCAAGCCAAGCCAGCAAGGAAAGCGTCAAGAGGCCGCGCTCGCTCCTCGCGCGCAAGCCACCACCCCGAGACCGCCGCCGCCAGAGTTCCGCACACGATCGAGTCGACCATCCTCCACATGAAGAACGGTGTGACCTCGCTTTCGGCGTGGAAGACGCTCATAGAGAACGCTACACCCTTCGCGAGCACTAGACCGTAGTACGCGGCGAAGTACAAAGCCGACCCAATCACGGGGACCTTGAGATTTGCTACGCGTCCGCCCACTATGAGCGCAAGTCCCCACACGAGCCCGCCTACCAGGGTGAGAAGCGCCGGCACACTCACAAGCCGCTTTGCTCCAAGAAGACGCCGACGCGCGCCGGAGATCGCCCTCAATGCCTGGCTGTCTATCTCTGAGGCAAGCTCTGTCGCCTCTTCGTATTTGCCGTCGTTGTGAAGGAGGACCGCGTTGGAGATCGGCTCGAGCGCCTGCGGACGCATCCCGAGCTCGCGCACGTATTCCTTAGCGAAAGCGCTTCTCGCCTCAGCCTGCCTTATGGACCTCTCGGCGACCACGTGCGAGGGCGCGTCCAAAGCTTCGAAGAGGACTCTTCCCTGAGAGTGGACGGGAACAGGAACACCAAGTAGTGCGGCGCACGTCGCAGCCACGTCCTCATGTCGCGCAGGCATCCACGAGAGCTCCGCCCCTGGCTCTTCGGGCGTCACGATTCCTGCCCCGGCCGCGACGAACGGAACCCGGATGACGTCTTCCTCCCATCCCCCATGTCCGCCTCTCGGCGTGTGACCGTGGTCAGACGTCACGATCATCGTATCGTTTGTGAAGTCGAGGTTCGCTACGATCTTCCCTATCCTCGCGTCCACCGCGGCAGACGCCGCGGCATAAGCCGAGCTTGCAGCGCCGGCGGCGTGCCCGGCGGCGTCCACCGACGAAAAGTGCACGACGAGGAAGCCTGCGTCATCCCTCTCGATCTCCGCCAGTGCCGCGCGCAGGATGTCGTCGTCGGCCTTCGCGTTCCCGGAGGCGTCGTGCGCCGCGGGGGTTGTGACGTACGTCGCATCCGCGATCGCCGCGCCAAGGAGACCCTTCCAATCCTGGCTCGCGACCAGCGCGGTCCTGACCCCCGCCCTTTGTGCGGCCTTGAACAGGTTATCCACCGGAACAGCGCCATCGTATGCATTGGTCGTCACCCCGGAGATCTCCGGTGGCGCTCCGGTGAGAAGCGTGGTCCATCCGGGATAGGAGAAGGACGGTTGATGGACGAGGAGCGAGAAAGCCGCGCCTCGGCTTCCGATGTCCTTGAGGACAGGCATGTCATCGACGCCGATGAACCCCAGCCCATCCACTATCACGAAGACCAACCTTCTCGTCAGACGCGAGGTGGGCTCCCCTGGCTCGATCGCGAAACTGTACGGGCTCTTGTAGCCCACCACGTCCTCGAGCCCCAAAGTGGAGAACCGCCACGACACAACCCCGAGGCACATGATCACGGCAAAGGCAAACACGATCGTGACGGGTCCGGGTCCCGCGCCCGAAAACCTCAGGCCCCAAATACGTCTTGGAGTATGCCCAACCGCGCCCGCCATGGGAATCATCACCTCGTACCACCGCCGAGTTCGGCCGTCTCGTCAACTCGTTTTCGACACATCTGGCCCATTCCCTCCGTCCGGCCTCACGGCACTTGCACGAAGCTTGCGCCACCTCTCTTCGAGAGCGTCCACTATCCAATCGGGCGCACGCACCCCCCCAAGCACGGCAGGTTCATCGGGCGCGACACCGTGGAAGTCGCTTCCCCCCGTGACGACAAGCCCTCGTCTCTCGGCGATCTCCAGCCATCGCCTCGTGAGCTCGTGGTTATGGGTGGGGTAGTACGCCTCGACCCCCTCCAGCCCGGCGCGTACGAGATCACCAAGGAGCGTTTCCCCGGCGCACCTCCCTGGATGTGCCAACACGGGAACACCGCCCGCCGTCCTCACCAGGCGGACGGCTTCCGTCGGAGTCAACCCGTAGTGTTCCACGTACGCAAGGCCCTCTTTGCCCAGGTACTTTTCGAAGTCGCCATAGCGGCGCTCCGGCCTCGCGTATCCCAGGTCCACCATTGCGCGGAAGATCTGGCTCCTCCCGACTACGCCGCCCTTCCCAAGGTTCACGACGTGACTCATGGGAATGTGTATGCCGAGACGGCCCAGCTTCCGGAGTATCAGCTCGGCCCGGGCCATTCGCCCCTCTCTCAGCATGTGCAGGGTCTCGAGGAACGCCGATGAAGAGGTGTCGATGTGGTATCCAAGGATATGAACCTCGGCTTCCTCCGAATCGCTGGACAACTCCACGCCGGGTATGACTCTTATGCCCAGCTCCGCGCCTGCTGACAACGCCTCCTTCACTCCTGCCACGGTGTCGTGATCCGTGACAGCTATAGTCTTTACGTTTCTCTCTGACGCCAGCCGGACGAGCGCTTCGGGAGAATAGCGCCCGTCTGACGCCGTGGAATGAACGTGAAGGTCGACTGCCACCTCAAGTCCCCCTCGTGACCTCGCACGAGCACAGAAGTCGCACTCCTCGGTATCCCGTACATGCAATTATTGCCCGTAAGTGTCAGTTTATTTCCCGCTGCCGCGGGCATAATACTCTCGCAAAGGTCCTCGTCGGGGCCGAGCTAAGACCGCCGTGCGCCTCTTCCTGTGCGCTGCAGGCCTGGAAAGCCTCACGGCGATCGAGCGAATGGTGGCGCTTTGCTTTGCTTCTGCAACGCCTGTGCCGCTTGAGCGAAGGTCAGCTCGCGGCCTCCCAAGGATCCGTCCGGGCCGGAAGGCCTTGTCGGGTTCGCAAGAAGTCGCATCTGGCCGAGCCAAGACTCACATGGGTCTGAAGACAGTCTGTCCGCGGTTGAAAGATCGCGTGTGGTCTGTCCAGGATCTATGTCGGTCGGTCAAAGGTTGCGCCCGGTTCTGCAATGTACTGCAGCGAGAGGTTGCCTCGGCCGAAAGGTCGTTGTAGCCTCGTTAGGGATCGGACACAGCCGGCGAGAAGGTTCCCGAGGACCTTTGCCCTTTGTCTGCCGCCTGCTCTGTCGAAAGGCGGCGATCCCGGTCCGTGATAGGAAAATGGGTTGCCTTCCGGCAACCCGTAACCGCTCTTTGACAAGCCGGTCTGTATGGCACCGACTATCGGGCGGCAACCTTTTCCTTGAGAGCCTTGCCGGCCTTGAACACCGGCACCTTAGACGCCGCGATCTTGATCGTTGCGCCAGTCCTCGGATTCCTCCCGGTGCGCGCGGCACGCTTCCTTACTTCGAAAGTGCCGAAGCCGACGAGCTGCACCTTGTCTCCGGAAGCAAGAGCGCTCTCCACGGCATCCAGTGTTGCACCTATGACTTTCTCGACATCCTTTCGTTTCGCTCCTGTCTGTTCGGCAACTTTCGTCACGAGTTCCGCTTTGTTCAACTCAGTCCCTCCTTACGCCCTCTAAATACCACGGTTGCACGGTCTTGCCTGACCCCTGGGATTTGCTATTCGATTCTGTTCGGCATTCTCCTGCACATGGGGGCGAAAAATGTTGACATGACGCCATGTTGGACGATGGCAAGCCGTGCCTTCAGTCTTCGGGAAATGTCCTCTCCACGACCTGTCCCGATCTGCCCAGGGCACCTATATGTACCCCGTTATAAGTCACGTCGATTCCACTCGCGTTCCCGACCTTTATGCGGAGGGACTCCGCCGCTTGCCAGGTGGCGCGTTCTCCCGCGAGCATGGAACGCTCGAAGACCACTTTCCCGTCCGCCACCACCCTCACCCAACACCTCTCCGTTACGTGCACCGAAAGCTCGTGGCCGGCTGTTGTCCGGGAGGCTTCCTGAGGCTCACGCAGAGCGGACCGCGCCTCCACCCCCCCGGACTGCGAGTCTGAACCTTGAGGGAACGGCGTCACCTGCGCCGGCTGCCCGGCAATCTGCCCTGTGCTATCCTGCCCCGCCTCCGCGGGCATTCCGTCCGGGCGCGTCTCCGCGGAGATCTGGCCTTCCGATGAAGCCAGGGCACCGCTTGCCGCGACATCCCCATTGAGTCCATTGAGTTGGAGGTGCGAAGACCGAGACGCACCAGGCCTGCCGGCCAAGTCGGCCGGCGGGCGCACGTAACGCAACACGACGGCGCCCGCGAGTATGACTACCGCGGCCATGATCCCGCCAGCAACCATCCAATGTCGCGACATTCTGAGTTTTGCTGATACATCCTGCCCCTTCTCGAATGACGTCTCCGGGGCCTTTCCCTCTGCGACTTGGGAGCGTGCAGCCTTGTACCGCTCCACTATCTCGTCCCCGCGCAGGCCCACGGCCTCAGCGTAGTTGCGCAGGAATCCTCTCACATAGACCTCCCCTGGGAGGACCTCGAGCTCGCCTTGCTCAATCGCCTCCAGATAGCGGCCACGTATCTTCGTGGCCTCCTGCACGTCTGAAATCGTGAGACCCTTGGCTTCCCGCGCTTTCCTCAGAAGTTCGCCGAGCTCTCGCACTAAACTTCCCCCCTCCCGGTGCGCTCTCGAACTCTGTGATTCGCACGGTACCCTCTTCACGCTTCACGAGTCCCGGCCCAAGTCGCGGGCTTTCGCCCGGGTGGCGTCCCATCGTTCAAGGGTCATGAGCACTTTTCGAGGCTTGCTTCCCTCATACGGGCCGACGAGCCCGCGCGACTCCATGGCGTCGATGAGCCTTGCCGCCCGCGTGTACCCGATCCTGAACCTCCGCTGGAGCTTTGAGATGGATGCCTCCTCCGTCTCCAATATGAGCCTGACCGCGTCCTCGAAGAGCGGATCCTCCTCTCCAAGGCTTTCACCGTCGGCCGTTTCCCTCGTAACGCTTTGCGCGACGTATGTCGGCTCGGCCTGCGCCTTCACGAAATCCACGATCGCCTCGATCTCAGAGTCGGAGACGTACGCCCCCTGAACCCGAATTGGCTTCGGCGCTCCAACAGGGAAGAACAGCATGTCTCCTTTCCCGAGAAGCCTCTCAGCGCCGCCCGTGTCCAGGATGACCCTGGAATCCACCTGGGAAGGCACGGCGAAAGCGATCCGCGACGGTATGTTCATCTTTATGATCCCCGTGACTACATCCGCAGAGGGTCTCTGAGTGGCGAGAACGAGGTGAATCCCCGCTGCACGCGCCATGAACGCGAGCTGCGAGACGACGTCCTCCACGTCTTTCTGGGCAACCATCATGAGATCCCCCAGCTCGTCTATGATCACGACTATGTATGGAAGAGGTCCCGCCTCCGAATCCTGCAGCTTGCCCGCCTTGGACAGGGCGTTGAACCTCTCTATGTTCCTCACGCCGTTCGCGCCCAATAGGCGATACCTGTTGTCCATCTCCTGGGCGACCCACCTCAGGTATCCTCCGGCCTCTCTCGTGTCGGTGACAACGGGCGCGAGCAGATGTGGTACTCCATCGTAGGTCGTGAGCTCCACGCGCTTCGGGTCTATCATGAGGAGCTTGACCTCGTCAGGCGTGGCCTTGAAAAGGATGCTCGCAATGAGGGCGTTGAGACACACGCTCTTGCCTGACCCTGTAGCTCCAGCAACCAGCAGGTGGAGCATGTTCTCGAGGTCGCCGACAACGGGCTTGCCTGCGATGTCCTTTCCCAGCGCTATCGCGAGCTTGCTCTTGTGCCTCTGGAATTCGCTGGATTGCAGCACCTCTCTTAGGTAGACAAAGGAGATCTCCGGGTTTGGGACCTCGATCCCGATCGCTGACTTGCCCGGTATCGGTGCTTCGAGCCGGACGCCGGACGAGGCCAGTGCAAGCGCGATGTCGTCGGAAAGACTCATGATCTTGCTCACTTTGACTCCGGGAGCGGGAGTCAGCTCATACCTGGTCACAACGGGGCCCCGGTCGACTTGGCTGACCCTGCCTTTCACGCCGAAGCTGGCTAGCGTGTCCTCTAGCAGTCTCGAGTGATCCGGAGCCTCGCCTTGTTTCCATCTCGAGGGCTTCGCTGGGTACCCGAGGAGTGTGATCGGAGGCAACACGTATCCACCATCGCGGGGAGGATCCTCCCTTCTTCCGGGAACGACATTGCCTCCCGTGGGTATGGAGCAGACACCTCGGTCAGTCCCCTTCTTCTCGGCAGCGGTCGCGGCCTTCTTGGTGCCACGCCCCCTCGCATCGCGCGGTGTGCGTGCCCCCGCAACCTCTGCCGCGACCCCTTGAGGCGGCGACGCCAGCTGGCGCCCATCCGTCTCAAGGTGAGGCTCCATGTCGGGCGACTCCGCCTCCTCGAAAAGAGGCAGGAGGATCCGTCTCGCGAAGAGGGACATGGCACGCACCGTAGCACTCACAAGGACCGCGAGGACTCTGGCGCCGATCCTCGCTCCTGTTGCGGTGGCTCTTGCAAGAGCGATGACCAGCCGCGGAACGGGAGTGTCAGCTGCCAGGCTCACGCCACCAAGGAGCACGACAACACACGCCACCGCGGCGCCGACTTTCCCGACTGCGGCCGAAAGCCATCTCGAGACAAGGGAGCCTGCCATCCCTTCTCCGGCGAGGCCAAGGAGCGCGCCGACGACACACAATAGCCCGCTCGCCCGCGCTGCGATCGTCCAGGCGTCGCGGTCCACCGCAATGGCGACGCCCAACACCGCCAACGCGAGCGGTATCAGCACCGCCCAGTCGCCCGCGACCGCGCGCAGCGCAGCGGCCAGCTCTTCGCCAATAGCGCCCGCGGCGTACCTCAGACCGAGCTCATCGAGGAAAAGGCAAGCGATGCAGAACACGCCCATGCCGGTACACGCCGTGCCCATTACAGCCAAGAAATGGGCACGGTACCGCCCCGCATGGTGCAGGGTGGAGAGCCCCTTTCTGGCACCAGCTTCTCTAGAGCCTCTCTTTCGCAGACGTCTCGACACTTCAGGCATAGCAGGACCTCCGTCGCGCCCTGGAGACTTCTACGCGGCCACCCGAATTCCTCCACGGGCACCGGGCGCGTCCGGTCGTGTGGCCGCGGCGCGAGCCGGCGCAACTGCCCTAATCCTGCGAAGGAACCGCATTCTGGACGACGGCGTCGGCGAGGTTGACCGCATGGTCCGCCATGCGCTCGAGGTTGTCCACAACCTCGACGTAAATCACTCCGGACGCAGGGGAGCACCTACCCTGGTTCAGCCGCCTGAGGTGGCTCGTTCTGAGGACATCCTCCAGTTCGTCGATGTACTTCTCCTTCTCCCACACGTCCTGAGCGAGCGCGGGGTCGTTCTTCTCGAGAGCCTGAACCGCGTCTGAGATCACCTCGTCGACCCGCTCGAAAAGGTCTCTCAGCTCTGCTTTGGCCTCGTCGGAGAACTCAAGCCCTTGTTCGACCTTGTCGATGGCGAACTCGGAGATGTTCACTGCGTGGTCGCCTATGCGCTCGATGTCGTTCACCACGTGCAGCATTCCGGCCAGCCTCGTCGACTGAGGTTGGGTCATCACTCCTTGGGCCATGACAGTCGAGAGGTACAGGATTATCTCGGCTTGGAGATTGTCCACCAGATCCTCGCGAGCGTTGATGCTCTTGGCAACGGCGCTCGGCCTGCCAGTTAGGAGAGCCTCCCCGGCATCCTTCACCATCTCGCGCGCGATCCCTGCCATCCTCACGAGTTCCCGCACAGCGAGCTGGAGAGCGACAGACGGCGTGGACAACATGCGCTTGTCCAAGTACTTGGGGCCGCGCTCCAGGATGAACTCCTTACCAGGACACAACGCGGTGGCGATCCGCGCAAGAACGCCTGCCATGGGAAGCCACACCAGGGTGTTGAGAACGTTGAAGGATGTGTGAGCGTTCGCTATGAGACGCGCGATGTCGCTCGACGGGGTTACCATGTACACGAACGTCTTGAACAGCTGTAGCAGACCAAGAAAGAGGATGGTCCCGAACACGTTGAAGAGCACGTGAACCACGGCCGTCCTCCGCGCGGACAGGTTCGCTCCCACGCTCGCCAGAACCGCGGTGATACACGTCCCTATGTTATCGCCGAACAGCACAGGCACGGCAGCGTCGAACCCGACTATCCCCTGGGATGCGGCTGCCATGAGCAGGCCGATGGTCGCGCTCGAACTCTGGATGATCATGGTCATGGCCAGTCCGGCCAGTACCCCAAGGATGGGCTTCTCCCCAAGGTTCGCCATCCATCGCACGAAAGCTGGGTTGTCTCTCAGCGGCCTCATGGTGTCTGTCATGACCGTCATGCCCAAGAACAGGAGGCCGAACCCGAGAACGATCTGGCCGAGGTACTTGTGGATCTTCCTGCGCGAGAAGAAGGTGATGACAAAGCCCAGCCCTACAGCCGGAAGGGCGAGGTCTGAAAGATCGAACGCTATCAGTTGCGCCGTCACGGTCGTGCCTATGTTGGCTCCCATGACGACACCGACCGCCTGTCTTAGCGTCATGAGGCCGGCGTTGACGAAGCTCACTAGCATGACCGTGGTCGCGCTGGAACTCTGGACTACGGCTGTGACGACGGCCCCCACAGTCACTCCCATCCACGTCCTTGCGGTGAGGACCTCTAGGATTCTCCGCATCCTATCGCCGGCTGCCTTCTGAAGACCCTCACCCATCTGCGTCATTCCGTAGATGAAGAGCCCGAGGCCGCCGAGAAGTCCGGATAGAACCGAAATGGTCACCGCTTCACCTCCCAATGCTTGCCACCGGCGTCAGCATCCCGTCTCGCTCTTGCACCGTATGGAGCCTGGCCCAGACGCAATCGCCCTCTCACACAACCTGACGCAACCGCCGCGCCGGTCACCTGGGCGTTTCCGGCTCAACCCGCAATCAGCTCCCAGGCCAGCACCGCCGCGCCGGCGAGCCAGGTGTACGCCGCGAACACCGTGAGCCTTCTCCGTCTCAACGCTGAGAACACGAGATGTATCGCCACGTACCCCGAGACGATGCTCGCGGCCGCTCCCGCAAGGAAAGGCGCCCCAAACCCCCGCCCGACGCCCGATATCACGAGATCGGGCAGCTCGAGAGCTGCGGCCCCGAGGATCACCGGTATGGAGAGGAGAAAAGAGAACCTAGCGGCGTCCTCGCGCCTGAGCCCCAAAAGGAGACACGCGCTGATGGTCGCGCCCGAGCGCGAGAAGCCGGGCACTACCGCCAGCCCCTGCGCCATGCCTACGAACAGCGCACCCGAAGTCCCCAATCGGCTCAGCGGGATCTCTCTCGCCCTCAGTCTGTCACTTATCCACAACACTATCCCCGTCGCTATGAGGAAGGCCCCCACGGCGAGCTTCGATGCGAAGAGACGCTCGACGACTTGCCCGAGCGCAAACCCTATTAGGGCGGTGGGAACGCTTGCGACGACGATCAGCAAGACAGTCTTCCGCGCGTCATCCCTCGAGACTGCCTCTCCCAAGCTTGTCCCGCGGACGACGTCTCCTGCCATGCCCACCGCTGCTGCCACGAGGCGCGCCACGTCCCGTCTGAAGACCAGAATGACCGAGACAAGGGTGCCGAGGTGGACCAGGACGTCGAAGGACACCAACGCTTCATGGGCTTCGAGTATCTCCCGGGCGATGACTAGGTGGCCGGAGCTCGACACCGGCAGGAACTCCGTTAGCCCCTGCACCATCCCGAGGACCACGGCTTTCACGATGTCCATGTCGTTCCTCCCTTCACGAGATCCACGAACGTGCGGGACCACGGCAGGATCGCCGCGATGGACAGGAGATTGAAGAGAGTGTGTGCGTTGGCTATCCCGCGTCCGGGGTCCAGCCCGGACACGAACTCCACGAGCCGGATGAACGGCCCGAACACCGGGAGAACGCACGCGACTCCCACTGCATTGAACGCAAGGTGCAAGATGGCCGCCTTCCTCGCTGTCCTCGATGCTCCGAGGCTCGCGGCAAGCGTCGTCACGCAAGTTCCGACGTTGCTGCCTAGAGCGACTGCCACGGCGGATTCCAGACCCACGATTCCTTGCCGCGAGAGTCCGACGAGCACGACCGTTATCACGCTGGAGCTCTGGATGAGGCCGGCAAGGACCGTGCCCGCCACGACTCCGAGCGCCGGCACCTGCCCCAGGACGACCAGCGACTCAACCACCCATGGCAGACTCCCGACCCACGCCATCGCGGAGGAGGTCACTCCCGCACCCCATAGAATGCACCCAAGGCCGGCCAGCGCGGCCCCCATGTCGCGGCTCCGCGGTCGTCTGGCTCCCAGGTACATGACAAGCCCGGCGCAGACGGCTGGGACGCCCAGGGCCTCTGCCCGGAACGATGCAATCTGCGCGGTCACGCACGTCCCGAGGTTTGCCCCCATTATGACTCCGAAAGCCTGGTACAGGTCGAGCACTTCCGCATCGACGAGCCCGACCACCATCGCCGTGACCGCGCTCGAGCTCTGTAGGACCGCAGTGACAACGGCTCCCGTGGCCGTTCCCGCAAGCGGCGTGCGCGTGAGGCCTCTCAGTGCGCCCTCTGCCTGCTTGCCCGCCGCTCCCGCGAGCCCCGCCCTAAGCAACCGGACACCCACAAGAAAGAGGCCCACCCCCGCAAGCAGCCGACAGAGCGAGCTGGCCACGCCGCACATCTCCCCCACCTGCGAAGATACGCCTCGGCGCGTCGGTCTCAATATATGTCCTGTCAGCCTGACTTATTATAGCATAGGGCAATCATGGACGGAAAGGCCACGCTGTCCCCATAAAGTCCCTGGCGAGACGGGAGAGCTCCTGCGTCGCTTTGGAAGGCTCCACTTGGAGGGCGCTCTATGAAGGCGGCGGGCTCTGGGGGTCCCGTGCAAGGACGGACGAACAGCCAGGTGACGTTGACAGGGTGGGCGCAAGCCGGATGCGCGTTCCCGGCTGCAGGCCGGGATCGAGGAAATGCTGAGGGTCGGTGCTGATTATCCTGACTATCGCTGCCTCCGTGGAGGACAGCTGTTCCACGGTCATCTTCACGCCTTGTATTTCCACGTCAACGAACGTCCTCTCCTTGTCCATGCCATCCATGACCACCTCGAGGGGGAGGACTGTGTAGAGGATCATTGCAGCCTCGCAGCCTCCCTCTCGTCCGTTTCGGCGCGTCTCGCCCGCTTCTCGGCGATCATCTTGTTTAGCATGGAAATGGCATCGGACAGGCCCCCTACGGCGTCCATGAGGCCGAGGTTGACGGCGTCACTCCCGACGAGGACCGTGCCTACGTCTCTGACCAGCTCTCCCGTGCGGAACATGAGCTCCCGGAATTTCTCCTGGGTTATCCGTGTGTGCTCGGACACGAACTTGATCACCCGGTCCTGCATCTTCTCCAAATACTCGTAAGTCTGAGGCACACCTATCACGAGCCCGGATAGCCTCAACGGATGCACGGTCACCGTGGCAGTTGACGCGATGAGTCGGTACTTGCAGCTCACGGCCACCGGCAAGGCGATCGAATGACCGCCACCGAGCACGAGGGAGACGGAGGGCTTCGACATGCTCTCGATCATCTCGGCAATTGCGAGCCCGGCCTCGACGTCTCCTCCCACGGTGTTCAGGACCACCAGGAGGCCTTCGATGGCAGGGTTCTGCTCCACAGCCACGAGCTGAGGGATGACGTGTTCATACTTGGTGCTCTTGTTTTGGGGAGGCAAGACGATGTGGCCCTCGATTTGGCCTATTATCGTCATTACGTGCACGTTGCTCGAAGGAGCCGTGGGAGCACGCATCTCACCGAGCTGTTTCAGAGAAGCCGAAGTCGACTCCGATGCTTCCGGCGCGTCGCCTGGCATCCCGGGCGACGTCGTTCTCTCGGGAACCGGGTTCACCTCGCCGGCGAGACCCACCGGCCCGGTGCCGGATGCCCACATTCTACCGCCGGTGCCGCACCGGTTGCTCATGTCTTTCAACCTCCTGGCAATGGTCACATGAAGCGCTGGCGGCTCAAGGCCGCGCCGCTAAGTATTATGCGGCTGGCGCCCGCGATTCATGCGCCTCGTGCGGAGCTCCCGCGCGCAACGCGAATGAGCAACGAGAATGAGCCAGGAGGGGGCGAAGCGCCTGGGACGCCTCAGACATCGAGTCTGACCCACAACTTGTCAGCGATGGTGCCCAGGATCTTCAGCAAGACCACGAGAAGAAAAACCAGGATAAGAGCGACTCCGGTGACCACCCCCCACTCCGTCAGCCCCAGCCTTGCGCAGAATCTCACAGCCAGACCTATCACAAAGATGACCGCAACGCCCATGAGCATGCCCGCCAGCACGTTCAGATTGGACTTGATGGCCTTCTGCTGATCTGTCCAGCTCAACATCGGGCGCCACATGTCGAAAAGCACTCCAAACACGCACAGCAGGAACGAGGACAGAAGACCGAGGGCTATCCCCACAAGCACACTCGGGAAGGGCAACCTGACCAGGTACTCGAGCACCGCCACCCCCGGGAGCGCCCCGATGGCTATCATGACCTCTGCCCCTGCCGCCTTGCCCAGGGCGACCGTCCTACCTGATACGGGAAGGCTCCTGGGAATCCAGATGTTCCTTTTCCCTTCGCGCGAGAAAGCGGAAAACGGAATGGACGACAGAGCCGCAAGCACGAAGAAATGCCCCGCTATCACGAGGGTCCCGATCGCGGTGCTCCCCGGTGCGGCAAGCAACGCGTTCCAGAAACCGGCGACCTCGGGATCGTTCCTCGCCACCGACATGACCACGAACGCCACTGGAAGCATGACAAACCCGGCAAACCCGTTCAGCACGAACACGGGAGTTCGGGTGAATACCTTCATCTCCGCGACGGCCAGGGAAACCACGGGCGAGCGCGAGGCAATCGCCCTGGCACGCCACCTCGCGGCGCGGCGCACGCGTCCTCCCGCCACACCCACCTCGAAACCCTTGAGCACGCCCTGATAGAAGACCCTTTCGCCGATGGCGAGGAGAATCCCGAACCCGAGGGCGCCGGCGACAAGGAAAACGGCCAGGTTCGATAGACCTTGCGCGGTACCTGCCAGCGCGAGCGCCTTCGTCGCCCATATGCTGGGCGGGAACCGTGCGCCGACTACATCCACAAGGCCTTCCGCTGTCGCGAGCACCTTCGCGAGAAACTCAGCTTCCTCTCCCCTGCCAGGAGCCTGAAGTTGTACAAGCAATTGGAGGACCACAACCGCGACCATGAAAAGGAAACCCCCTATCATGGCCAGGGTGTCCCTTCGCCTGGATAACCCCGCGACCCTCATGAGGAGAATCGCCGGCACGGCGGCAAACACCAGCGGCACCAGGGGGATGGCCAGGAAGACCAATATGCAGGAGACTACGTAAGGGACTGCGCTCGCAGCTGCTCGGACACCGTAAGCCACGAAAACGGGAACCACGAACACCGCCAAGCTCACGTACTCGTTGGCGAGGATCACCGCGAACTTGCTGGCGATGACCTCAGCCGGCCGAAGAGGAAGCGGGATCAGGATGGGGAGGTCGTTCGAGAAGTAGAACACCGCTATGACAAGGACGAATCCGAGGATGAGCACTATGACCTGTGCAAGGAGGATTCCCAGGGTCAAAGTGACGGCTCCCTGCCCAACCATGGCAGCCGCCGAATAGTAGTACGATGCCGCCTTATAGATCCCGAAAGCGATCACTGCCGCGACGCTAACGACGCTGAGCAGTATGGCTACGGGTTCCCACAAGCTCTGACGCTTCTTCAGGTAGTAGTGCCTCGAGTGGGATACAGCGAAGTTCATATTGAGCTGGGCGAGGATGAGCGCGACTACCCGCCTTGCCACGTCAACCCGCCTCCCCGTGCGCCGTTAGCTCGAGGAAGATGTCCTCAAGCGTTTCATCCGCCTGCTTGCGTCGCTCGCGCAATTCTTCGACGGTCCCGCATGCGATGAGGCGTCCCCTGTTGATGATCCCCACTCGATCGCAGAGCCTCTCCGCGACCTCGAGGATGTGCGTGGAGAAGAAAACGGTGTGCCCCTTGGCGCAATGGTTCTTCATCATGTCCTTGAAGAGACGCGACGCCTTCGGGTCCAGTCCCACCATGGGCTCGTCGAGGATGAACACCCGCGGTTCGTGGAGGAGCGCGCTGATGAGGGCAAGCTTCTGCTTCATCCCGTGAGAGTAACTCTGGATGATGTCTGGAGCGGCCTGCTCCATCTCGAACACCTCCAGTAGCTCGGTGACGCGTCTTCTCCTTTCGTCTCGGGACACGCCGAATACGTCTGCCACGAGATTGAGGTACTCAAGCCCGGTGAGTCTATCGTAGAGGTTGGGGTTGTCCGGAACGTATCCGATGCTCGACTTGGCGGCCACAGGATCTCTTGCCACGTCATGGCCGTCCACCACAATCGAGCCCTTGTCGGCCCTGAGAAGCCCCACTATCATTTTGATGGTAGTGGTCTTCCCCGCTCCGTTGGGGCCGAGAAACCCGAAGATCTCCCCCGCCCGGACTTCGAGAGAGAGACCCTCTACCGCTGGCCTTGCCCCGCCACTGTAGGTCTTGGAGACTCCCTCCATCTTCAGCAGGTCAGCTCCACCCATAACCTCACCCCCGATTTTTGAGAACGCATCTGCATCAGCTCGGCACCAGCCATCGCCCCGCGCACTCCGGCCCGCCGGACGGAGCGGGCAACCGACTAGACCTCCATCACGATAGGCAAGACCATCGGGCGTCTGCGAATCTTCTGGTACACGAACTCGGCAAGCGCCTCGCGCACCCTGTTCTTGATAGTCCCCCACTCAGTTATGCCTTGAGCCGAGCAACGGGAGATGACGTCGCGCACCTCGCCCTCCGCTTCCTTGAGGAGTGCTTCAGACTCTTTGACGTATACGAAGCCCCGCGAGACTATGTCGGGCCCTGCCACGACTTCCGCGGTTTGCTTGTCCACCGTCACGACGACCACGAGTATGCCGTCCTGGGCCAGCACCTTACGGTCCCGGAGAACCACGTTCCCGACATCCCCAACGCCCAGTCCATCCACGAGCACCTGCCCGGCGTCCACTTTGCCGCCGAGGCGCGCGCCATCCTTCGTGAACTCGAGTACATCCCCGATGTCCAATATGAAGACGTTCTCCGGCGGAATCCCGACCTGTTCAGCGAGGCGCGCGTGCTTCACGAGATGACGATACTCACCGTGAATGGGCACGAAATACTTGGGACGAGTTAGGTTGATCATGAGCTTGAGCTCTTCCTGGCTCGCATGACCGGATGCGTGTACGCCCGAGAACTTCTCGTAGATGACGTCCGCCCCTTGCCTGAACAGATGGTTTATGGTTCGGCCGATCAGCTTCTCGTTTCCGGGGATCGGGGACGCCGATATGATCACCGTGTCCCCTGGGCGGATCCCCACCTTCTTGTGGGTCGCCATGGCCATGCGCGCTAGGGCTGACATCGGCTCGCCCTGAGTGCCGGTGGTGATGATGGTCAAACCGTCGGCAGGGACCTTGTCTACCTCGTCCACTGGCACGAGCATCCCGGGAGGAATGGAAAGGTATCCAAGGTTCGTAGCTATTTCCACTGTGTTCTCAAGGCTCCGGCCTATGACAGCGACCTTCCTCCCGAATTCCCAAGACGCATCCACTATCTGCTGAACCCTGTGGATGTTCGAAGCGAACGTCGCGACCAGGATCCTTCCCTCAGCCTTGCTGAAGACATCCTCGAACGCTCGGCCCACTTCGCGCTCAGACATTGTGTACCCGGGACGCTCCGCGTTGGTGGAATCGGACAGGAGAACGAGCACCCCGCGCGAGCCGAGCTCCGCGAACTTCCTGAAATCCGGCCCTTCCTCCCCAAACGGCGTCTGGTCGAACTTGAAGTCTGCGGTGTGGACCAAGAGCCCTGCCGGCGTCGTGATGGCGAGCGCGACGACATCGGCGATGCTATGGCTCACCCGGACGAATTCCACTGTGAACGGTCCCAACGAGAGAGTCTCCCCCGCTTTCACGCACTGCGGGGGAAAGGCCGGAGAGACCCCGTGCTCCGCAAGCCGTCCCTCAACGAGCCCCAGCGTCAATCTGGTCCCATATAGCCTGGTGCTCACCTGCTTCAAAATGTACGGCAGCGCGCCGATGTGGTCCTCGTGACCGTGGGTGAGGATGATCCCCCTTATGCGGTCCTGATTTGCCACAAGGTACGAGACATCGGGGATCACCAGGTCAATGCCGAGCATCTCTTCCTCCGGAAAAGCCACTCCCGCATCGACCACGAGGATGTCCCCGTTGTACTCCACGGCCATCATGTTCTTGCCGATCTCGCCTACCCCACCCAGGGGTACGATGGAAAGTCTGTCGTCTTTCGCCACGCGCTTCGCGTCACCATCTTTACAAACCCCGCCGGGGCCCGGCACGGCTGACACGAGGTCCCGAGCGGTGAAGTCATCTGGGTGCAATTGTAACACAACGCCGCGGGCGTCTCAAGGCCGACGCCGCTCGCGTTGTCGCCTGTTCGCCGCGCCCGGGCTCGCCGAAACGAGGTAGGCGGTGCCTTGTCAGCCATCCGGCTGGTTCACGCGACGAGCCCCAAGTCCAAGAGTGCCTGACGGACGATGGCTGCGTCTTTCTCTCCCGCTTCCACGAGAGGCGGCCTCAGCCCCCCGACGCTAAATCCCGTAAGTCGCAGCGCAAGCTTCACAGGGATCGGGTTCGTCGTCACGAACAGGGCTTTAAAAAGAGGAAATAGCTCAGAGTTGATCTGAGAGGCCCTTCCGACCTGGCCTGAGACGTACGCCTCGACCATCTCTTTCAGCCGCTTCCCTACCACATGCGACGCTACGCTGATTATGCCTTCGCCGCCCACCGCGAGGATCGGAAGGGTGAGGCTGTCGTCACCGCTGTATATCTTGAACGAAGGCGGCGTCCGCCGACGGATGTCAGTCACTTGATCTAGGCTTCCACTCGCTTCTTTCACTGCCACGATGTTCTCTACCCTCGCAAGCTTCTCAACCGTCTCAGGTGTCATGTTCATGCCTGTCCGCCCGGGTATGTTGTACAGGATGACCGGGAGGTTTGTGGCAGCGGCGATGGCCTTGAAATGGGCCACAAGCCCGTCCTGGGGAGGCTTGTTGTAGTATGGAACCACAGCCATGACTCCATGGACCCCGACTTCTTCGGCCTTGCGCGTGAGCTCGACGCTGGACCGGGTGTCGTTCCCTCCGGTGCCGGCGATGACCGTCGCGTCCCGGCCGACGGCTTCGGCAACTACCCGGAACAAGTTCACTTTCTCATCTTTCGTGAGCGTCGGCGACTCCCCTGTCGTTCCCGCCACCACGATCCCGTCCGAGCCCGAGTCAACAAGCCTCCTCGCAAGTTCCGCAGCTCTGTCGTAATCTACCTCGAGGTCGGGGGTAAACGGGGTGACCATGGCGGTGAGCACTCGTCCGAAGCACCTCATGCTACCATCCCTCCAGCTGAATTGTCGTTCCCGACGTTCGCGACACACTCCGCGCGTTCCGGCCTCGGAGATCACACCCCGAGCCCGAATTTCGCGTGCAGTCCCCTCATGGCCTTCTGCATGTCTTCCTTCTTCACCAAGCACGATATGCTGGCGTGGGAGTCCGACGTCTGGTAAATGGCTACTTTCGCATCGGTGAGCGCCTCCACGACCCGTGCCATGACGCCCGGCACACCCCTCATGCCAGCCCCCACCACGGATACCTTGGCACAACCTCTCACCATGCCTATGGTAAGCCCGTCGAGGTCGAGCCCCTTGAGAACGGCTACCGCCTTCTCGACCACGTCCTCACTCACGGTAAAGCAGATCAGCTCGGGGAATACGTTGATGAGGTCCACACTTATGCCAGCGTCGGCAAGCGCGCGAAACACGCTCCTCGCTATTCCCGACTCGTTCACGTCCCTCGACGAATCTATGCGGATCTGGGCGACATTGGTGATGTGAGTCACGCCCGTTGCGACCTTGTCAGAGCGTATGACCGCTCCGTCGGGAGATGCTCCGGTGCCCGTCACGAGGGTCCCCGGCTCTTCGGAGAACGTGTTCTTGATGCGTATCGGGATGCCGCCTTCCATGGCTATCTCCACCGCCCGCGGATGGACGACCTTCGCGCCGAGATGCGCCATCTCGACGCACTCTCGATAAGTCATGACTCGCAAGGACCTCGCGTCCGGAACGATCCTCGGATCCGCAGTCATGATCCCCTCCACATCGGTGTATATCTCTATCACCTCGGCCCCCAACGCAACCGCGAGGGCAGCGGCTGTGGTGTCGCTGCCGCCTCTGCCGAGGGTGGTGACGTCGCCCGACCTCGTCATGCCCTGAAAGCCCGCGACCACAACCACTCTCCCGTCTCGCAGCTGCTCGACTACCCGCTCGGGATGTACCTCGAGAATGCTCGTGTTCCCGAAGTTGTCATCTGTTATGATGCCCGCCTGGGCGCCCGTGAGCCCGGTCGCCGGGCACCCCATCGCCCGAAGCGTCTGCGCCATCAAGACGGTGGAGATCACTTCCCCGCACGATAGGACGAGATCCAGCTCGCGCCTGTCAACCTCGTTGTGGGCCTTCCTGACGAGTTCTATGAGCGTATCGGTGGCGTAGGGCTCCCCCATCCTGCCCATCGCCGACACTACCACGACAGGAGAATAGCCGCGCGACTTAGCTTCCAGCACCCTGGTCGCCGCACGGGCCCTCTGGGCGGGCGTCGCAACCGACGTGCCGCCGAACTTCTGCACCAGGATCCTCACGGCTTTCACCTCGCCCGAGTCCTAGAGTCCCGCCTTTCGGTCGACGAGCCATATATCCTGGATGCGGCCGGTGCTCTTGTTCCGCGCCCTACCATCACGCGGACCTCGACTCTAGACGATGCCCCTCCGAATAGCCTCCTCGGCTATCTCCACGGCGTTCAGTGCCGCCCCTTTTCGAAGCTGGTCGCCAACGACCCATAGGTTCAGGCCGTGCTCGATGGAGTTGTCCTCACGCACGCGCCCGACCTGCACCTCGTCCTTGCCCGCCGCCGAGAGCGGCATGGGATACAGCATCTGCTCAGGATCGTCGACCACCCTCACTCCGGGCGCCCGCGAAAGGATCTCGCGGGCCTCCTCCCTGGAGAGTTTCCTCTGGGTCTCAACGTTTATCGACTCAGAATGACACCGTTCCACCGGAACGCGCACGGTCGTCGCGGTCACCGCGATGCCGGGCCCCATTATCTTCTCGGTTTCCCGCACCATCTTCCACTCTTCCTTGGTGTAGCCCATGTCCTGGAACACGTCTATCTGTGGGATCAGATTGAATGCTATCTGGTAGTGCCTCGGCGCGGACGCGAACGGAAGGGCATCAGCGCTCACTGTCCCGCCGCTCAAGTATGCTCTGCTCTCCTCGAAAAGCGCGCTCATCGCCCGCGCTCCCGCACCTGAGACCGCCTGATACGTTGAGACCACGACCCTCCTCACTGTAGCCGCGTCGTGAATCGGCTTCAGGACCACGACCATTATGATCGTCGAGCAGTTCGGGTTGGCTATGATCCCGGAGTGCTTCTCTATGGCATCCGGGTTGACCTCCGGCACCACGAGGGGCACCTCGGGATCCATTCGAAACGCGCTGGAATTGTCTATCACGAGAGCACCGGCCCGCGCTGCCAAGGGCGCGAACTCTCTCGACACCGACGCTCCCGCGGAAAAGAAGGCGATGTCGTGTCCGGCGATTCCCGCCGCGGACAGCGCCCTAACTCGAAGGTTCTCTCCCCGGAAACGCATGGTCTTCCCCTCCGACCTCGGCGACGCAAACAAGGATAGCGTCGCACAGGGGAAGTCCCTGTCTCCGAGCACACGCAGGAACTCCTGGCCGACCGCCCCGGTTGCCCCAACCACCGCCACTTTCAGTCCTCGCACGATTCTCCCCTCTCAACCGATCCCCGGGTGCCGGCTGCGAACCTCGGGTGAGCGCCGCGCGCACGATCTCGCGCGACGCACGTCGTCGCACGCACCTTTCCCCGCGGGCATGTAGTACGAGCGTTATCTTACGTTAGCATATCCCGCGTGCCTCTTCCTGTCAACAAGCAGGGGCTGGATTTGCCTTCCCTCCAGTGCTCCAACTATCGCGTCCAACATGAGGCTCATGTCGCTCACGAGGGAGCTCGGCTTGCTTTCGGGCGCATCCTGTCCGAACGGGATCATGTAGACGTTCTTGGTGTTGAGCAGGGCACCCAGGTTCTTGGCGTTCGCCCCGAGCGCGTCGTTGGTGGATATCCCGAGGACCAGCGGGCGGCCGTTTCGAAGAGTCGACTTCGCCGCCATGAGCACCGGCCCGTCGGTGACGCCAAGCGCCAGCTTGGCCAGGGTATTCCCCGTGCAGGGCGCGATTACCAAGGCGTCGAGGACTTTCCCCGGTCCTAAGGGCTCCACCTCCTGGATCGTGCACAACGGTTCCTTTCCTGTGATCTGCTCGAGTTTGCACGCGATGTCGGCGGCTTTTCCGAACCGAGTGTTCTGGGTCGCGACCTTCTCTGACAGAATGGGGTACACTTCGGCCCCCTCGGCGACCAGTCTCTCGACTTCCGGCAGGACTTCGGGAATCGTGCAGAAGGACCCGGTCAACGCGACGCCAACTCTCTTGCCAGCAAGTCGCATGGATTACACCTCCAGCGCGTGATGCACACCCCACGGGTCAGCGGAGACGGGCGAGCTCCCTGCGGATCATCTGAGGTAAGGCCTCGGCGAGAATGGCGCCGGCGGTTCTCGGCGCTACTTTCCCCGGCAGCCCCAAAGCGTGGACGGTCTTGATTCCGTAGCGCGCCGCCGCTTGAAAATCCGTTCCTCCCGGTTGCGATGCGAGGTCGATAATGAGGGATCCCGTCCTCATCACTTTGAGCACTGCCTCGGTCAGCACTATCGCAGGCACTGTGTTGAAGACTACGTCGGCGTCAGACGCCGCTTCGGCTAGGGACGAGAGATGCACCGTGAGAGCGCCCATCTCCTCAGCCCTCGCGAGCTGCGCGAGGTTTCTCGCAGCTACTGTTGTGCGCGCGCCGAGAGCCAGCAGGACTCTCGTGAGCGTGACGCCGACCCTGCCGAACCCCACCACTACGGCCCGACACGAATGGATCGTCACCGGCAGCTCCTCCATGGCGATCTGGACAGCGCCCTCCGCGGTGGGTATCGAGTTCCTTATGGCGATCTCGTCGTCCTCCGTCACCTCGACGATGGTGACACCGTGCTTGGCCGCGAACTCCTTCAACCTGGGCCTGGCAGCTCCGACGAAAAGCGGGACTCTGGGCGGAATGACTTCGAGCACCTCCTCGGTCAAGGCGATCGTGACATCCTGGTCGAGCGTCTTCACCTTGCCGCCGACATCGAGGCCGCCCATGCCCACGACCACCGCGTCCGCATCGCGGAGAGCCTCGAACACCGAGGTCTCTCTCTTCGCGCCTGTCAGCTCTGGGAGATCGGGGTATCCGACCACTCTGACCTTGGCACCTTCGGAAAGGAACCTCTTTATCACCTCGATTTCGCGCCAGTCGCCGCCGAGCACCGCGATGACAAGCCCGCCAAGGCCCGCTTTCATCCACGCTCCCTCCTCTGACCTGAAGTTGCTACGCGTAATATATGAACCCGCGCGAGCGCCGGTGCCTGTTCCGTCTGCGGAGGGACGGAGGATGATGGGGCGCAACGTGAGTGAGGGTCGGGACCGCAGCAGTGGTCCGGGGTCCCGGGGCATTGAGGCTAGATGGCGGCGAGGCAATCGAACCGTCAGAGTGTCGCCCATGACACGCGAAACCGGCAACCCCTTCCCGTGACAGGGGGCGTCCTCGCGCCCTCGCTAGGAGGAGGATGCCGGCGCTCTACGGCCGACTTCCCTCGCAGTCTACGTGCTGAGTGAAGTCACGACAGATTCACGGCCGCCGACGGCGCTTCCTGGAGTCGTCTCGCGAACGCGAGTGGGAGTGAGGCCTCGCCAGGCACTCAGAGATCGAGAAGGTGCTCGAGGCCGAACACCGCTCGATCGAGGTTCATCACTTTGCGGATAGCCATGATGACGCCCGGCATGAACGACTCCCTCGATATCGAGTCGTGACGTATCGTGAGCACTTGGCCCGGTCCCCCGAATATCACCTCCTGGTGAGCGACCAAACCCGGCAGCCTGACGCTGTGGATGCGCACTCCGCTCACGCTCTCTCCTCGCGCCGGCGACTCCTCGCCTGCAGCCGCAGCCTCCGCGTGGGCCCTGTCCGCCATAGCCATACCTTGGGCCGTCTTCATGGCAGTGCCTGAAGGCGCGTCCACCTTCTTGTCATGGTGCAGCTCGATTATCTCCGCAGCCTGGAAGTACCTCGAGGCGATCTCTGCGAATTTCATCATGAGGACGGCTCCCACGGCGAAGTTGGGGGCGACCACCGCTCCGACACCGTTCCTGCGACACAAGACGTCTACCTCGTCCACGTCTCTTGCACTAAGGCCGGTCGTGCCCACTACGCACCGAACTCCCATGCCCAATGCGCATCTGACGTTCCCCATGACTGCGGTGGGGTGAGTGAAATCCACCATTACGTCCGGACGCAGTCTCTTGAGAGCCGACTCGAGATCCGAAGCCACCTCGAGCAGGGCATCGGTTCGGTCGGGATCGATCGGCACGTTCCCCTCCTTCACGTCCACGCCACCCATGAGATCCATGTCAGGCTGTCTCGACACCGCTGCCACCACGTGTCTTCCCATTCGTCCCGCCGCGCCAGCCACGACCACTTTGATTCCCACGTCTTTCCCCTCCCGCGTTCGTGCTTGTCCACTTCGTGCGCGTGTCACGTGTCTTGTCTTCTCTCCGTGCCCTTCGGACGCCTATCGGACGCCTATGACAACAGCGAAGGGAAAGCCGCCCGGTGCCCGCCACGGTGCTCGTCCCCACGTGGCCCGGCCCGCGACGGCGCTCCCCTGGCGGCCGCCTGTTCTCTCAGACGAGTTGACCGTTCGGCCTCCTCACTTAGTGGATCTCGATATCGGACGCCCCATACCTTTCGAGGACCTTTTTCGCATCGTTGACGGTATCATCGTCGGCCTTCACGACGGCGAGGATCTTGCCCTCCTTGACCTTGTTCTCGTAGTATCTGCCTCGTTCCTCGGGGATACCCAGGTCAACGAGGCCACCCACTATCCCGCCGGTGACCGCCCCTGTAAGACCCGCAGCTATAGGGCCTGCAGCTACGATCGGGCCGATTCCCGGGATGGCCAGCGCACCAAGCCCCGCAAGAATGCCCGCGGCACCGCCTATCGCGCCGCCTGTGAGGGTTCCGCCGGTGAGATCGTTACCCCCGCCGCGCATCGTAAGCCCGCCCTCGCCTCGACCGCCTCCCTTCATGCGGTCCTCTTTTGCTACTATGGATACCTTGTCTTCGCCAAAACCCTTTCGTCTCAGCTCCTCGACCGCCTTCTCGGCCTGGTCTCGGGAATCAAACGTCCCCATTACGCTTGCCATTTGCAGAACCCCCTCCGAAAGACTGGACTTCGGCATTAGTTTGACATAATGGCAAGCCTTGTATTCACCTTGGCCCGTCGCTCCCGCCGCGAGCTGGCTGCGCTGGTCGCATGAGTCGGAAACGCCGTGGCCATCCATCTTCTCCCTGACGCGCAGGTACTGGGCAACTAGCCTGTCCAAGATCTCGCTGATGCGGTGCGTAGCCGTTCCGTCAAGCCTTCCGTCGTCGCGGGCTATTGCCATGTGCAGCTCGGCACGCAGCTCCTCTATGGCCCTCCGGAGCGACTGCAGCTTCTGGTCTATCCTGCCGTCCCTGCCGTCCATCGCGCTCCCTCCGAACAAACGACGATTTCGCCTTCCGCGGGCCGACCGCCGCCGCAACAGGCACCGCCCCAGCTAGCAGCTCTGCTGCCACCTCGCGCACGTCATCTTCGGTGACGTCGTCTATCCTCCTGAACACCTCGTCCGGCGTCTCGAGCGGCTCGCGAAACAGCTCGAGTCGCCCGAGCCTGCCCATACGACTGTTCGTCGTTTCCAGATTCAGCACGAGACCGCTCTTCAGCTGCTCCTTGCCCCTCGCAAGCTCTTCGGCGCTGATTCCGCGCGATGCGACCTCTTCGAGCTCCTCGCGAACGAGGTCCTCAACTGCTCGGACACGGTCTGGGCTTGTGGCCGCATAGAAGATGAAGGACCCCACATCGTCGAAGGACGCCACGTAGGAGTACGTCGAGTACACGAGACCCCGGTCCTCCCTGAGCTTCTGAAACAGCCTCGAGCTCATTCCTCCCCCTATGGAGATGTCGAGCACGTGCAGCGCGTACCTCTTTGGGTGCCTCCTGTTGAACGCCTCCACGCCGAGGCACATGTGTACCTGCTCCGTGTTCTTCGGGCGGAACACGCGCACGCCCGGCGTCCATGATGGCCTCGCCTCGGGGGTCAACGTCGACGACGGCAGACTCATGTGTTTCTCTACAGCCTCGACGATCCTCTCGTGGGTCGCATGCCCGGCCGCTGCGACCACCACGTTCTCGCAAGTGTAGTGGGCGCCCATGTACCTCGCAACTGAGTCCCTCGTGAGATTGCCGAGCGTCTCCTGCGTTCCGAGCACCGGCATGCCCACCGACAGACTCCCCCATGCCGCTCGCGCTATCTCGTCGTGAACCACGTCTTCCGGTGAGTCCTCGTACATCCCGATCTCCTCGGCCACCACGCCCCTCTCCTTCTCCACATCCGCCGGGTCCAAGAGGGGGTGGCACACCAGATCACATAGGATGTCCACTGCAAGATCTACGTGTTCGTCCAGGACTTTCGCATAGAAACAGGTGTGGTCCTTGCCTGTGAAGGCGTTCAGTTGACCGCCGACCCCATCTATCTCTTCAGCGATCCGCCTGGCCGATCGGGTCGTCGTGCCCTTGAAGACCAAGTGCTCGATGAAGTGAGAGACTCCGTTCTCCGCGGGGTCTTCCCATCGCGAGCCAGCATTCACCCAGATGCCGACGGAACACGACCTCACGTGAGTCATCTCTTCGGTGACAACTCTCACGCCGCACGGCAGAACCGTCCGCCTGTATGGAACCCAACCACGCGATTCTGACAGATCTCTCCACCCCTCGTCACAAGGCGACAGACATTGATACATTCGCCTACCCTGATATGATTCCTCTTTCGCCGCAAGAGAATCTCGCCGTGGCATCCAGGCCGCATGCCGCGCCGACGCGCGTCAGGAAGAGGCGTCATTCTAGCGGCGTTCCGAGCTCCTTTCGCAAGCTCTTTGCGCAGAAGACCGCTCCGCCGAGGGTTTGAGGAGCAGCGCCCTCCGTGGCGGGTAAAGCGCTCGCGAGGCTGCCCGCAATGCGGCGGCTGACTCGACCGCCGCAGCGTGACGTTCCAATGGGCTGGGTGCACGATGGCGGCCCTTGCAGTAACAGGCTTCGCTAGAGGAATTTTCATAAAGGATCACAAGCTCCTCAGTAGAACTTGAAGACTACGCGCCGTTTGCGTCCGCGCGTCCCCGAGCACGCACACTCGACACTTGGGCGGGTAGCGCCTTGCGCCTGAGCGCGCCTAAGCGTACGACCGCGTCGGGGCGCGGTCCGACCGACTTTGCGCTCGACCTTGAGCTCGAGGAGGAAGGCCTTGACTTGGAACCGAGAACCGCAGCAGCCGTCCTGACCCTCCTTCTGCTAGTCTTCTCAGCCAGACACGAGACCCCCACCTTGGGTTCAGCCGAGCCGCCTGGAGACGCGGCCGGTGTGTCGGTCTCCGACAAAGCCGTGGTCAAGACCCAGCTGGGTGCCGATGTGTCTTCCCCGACTTCGCCAACAAGCGAAGGACTCGTCGTGGGGAAGGCGGCTGCGCCGGCACCCGGGCTCGAGCCGGTACCCAGGCTTGAGTCGGGGACCAGCACGACCGTCACAGAGCGGGCAAGAGTACGAAAGGGCCCTGGAACGTCTTACCCCACCCTCACCATGGTGAACCCTCCCGCGAAGCTGGTCACCCTCACCCGTCACGGCGACTGGTACCAAGTCCGACTGCAGGACGGCAGGATCGGCTGGATCGCGGGATTCCTGGTCGTAGACCCGACCTCGGGGACTGAGGGTGGCCGGGGAAGTGGTGCGGCTCCCAAGCGGGCGCCCGGTGAGATCGACGACCCCGGGAAGGGAACGCCGGCAGATCGCTGGGTATTGGGATACTACACCGAAGACTACCCGGGTGACCCAACGTCTCACGGGTCCCTTGCGAGGGGCCAGCAAGTGCTCGATTCGATGGCAGCGTTTCTGCACCCTGTGGACGCCAGCGGCCGCGTGTCCGGAAAGGCGAGCCGGCGCGCTATGGAGACCTCGCGCTCCACCGGGATCCGTGCCCTTGCTCTAGTGCACAACCTGACAGCCTCGGGCTTCGACGCAAAGAGGGCCCACGCCCTTTTGCAGACCGCGAACTCCCGGGCGCAAGCCGCAGCCGACATCCTCGACATCCTGGAGGAAGGCGGGTATGATGGCGTAAACATCGATCTCGAGAACGTATATGCGCAAGACCGCAGCAAGCTCACGGCGTTCATGACCGAGCTCGCGGAGAAGTTGAGGCCCCGCGGGTACCTGGTGACCATGTCCGTGCCGGCCAAGACGGCGGATCACGCCGGGGCTGGATGGGTCGGGGCGTTCGACTACTATGCTCTCGGGAGAGTGTGCGACCGAGTGATGCTCATGACCTACGACGAGCATTCCAAGACGAGCGGCCCGGGGCCCATCGCGTCGTACAACTGGGTCGAGAAGGTAGTGAGGTACGCCACGACTCAGATGCCGCGCGCCAAGATCCTGCTGGGAATCCCAGCGTACGGCTACGACTGGAACCTCGACACCGGGCGCGTCGTGGCTCTTCCCTATACACAGGTGATGAACCGCGCGAAGAATCTGGGAATCGACCCTTCGTGGGATCCTGAGGCGCGGTCGCCTCATTTCAAGTACGTGGACTCGCGAGGAGAGCGCCACGAGATATGGTTTGAGTCCTCAGAGAGCATAAAACCCAAGCTCGATCTCATCGATAAGTACGGTCTTGGAGGCGTGGCCATATGGAAGCTGGGGTACGAGGATGACGCCTACTGGAAAGCCATTCGTGAGAAGCTGAGGTGACACAGCGGAGCACCGCGCAGTGCAGCGCGGCACGCTCGTCACCTCTTTCCGAGTAGCTCGGAAATGGTCGCAAACTGGTAGCCGTTCTTTCGCGCCGTCTCGACAAGTTCGGGAAGGGCTTTGTTCGAGACATCCGTCGGATGCATCAGGACTATGGCCCCAGGAGTCATCTTGCGCACAACCCTTTCGACGACTTTCCTCGGGTCGCTGGTGTTCCAGTCTATCGTGTCCACGGTCCACATGATGGTGGTGTACCCGAGAGATGCGGCAGCCGCCGTCACCGTCTGATTGCATTCGCCGTACGGCGGGGCGAAGAGCTTGCTGGGCTTCACCCCGAGCCTTTCCAGTAGCTCCTCGTTCCGCAGGATGAGGTCGCGGATGTCCGACTCGGGCATCCGGGCCACGTGAGCGTGCCTCGCCCCGTGATTCGCGATTTCGTGCCCCTCGCCTGCGAGGAGTTTGACGGATTCCGGACGCTTCTGTGCCCACTCACCATCCAGGAAGAACGTAGCTTTCACATTGAGAGCCCGGAGCGTTTCGAGCATTGCGGGAAGGTGCTCCTCGCCCCACGCGACGTTCACCGCGAGCGCCATGACCTTCTGGTCGGTCTCAGCCTTGTACACAGGGTTGAAGAGCCTCCTTGTAATGGTGGGCATCACGGTGATCGTCGCGAGCTCAACGGCCTCGCCCGGCTTCGCTTTCATCACTCGGGTCACAGTGAGGTCCACGTCCACATCGGTCCCCGGCTCCTCGGCTATGACCTCCCCTGTCTCCTTGAAATACATGGCGTCCTTGGGGGAGATCCGCTCGCGCTCAGCCATGGCCTCGACGATGCGTCGCACCTCGTGAGCCAGGAGACCAGATACTCTCCGTCCCCCGAGAGTCACGCCGGGCCTGACCCCGTAGAACACTCGTCTCACCTCGTCCAGGGACGACACGAAGACCGCCGTGAAAACCATCACGAGAAGAGCGAAAGCCGCGAGCAGCATCGTCTCCTTGCTTATCACGATGGCGGTCAAACGCGCTTCGCGCTTGGGCACCAACCTGTCCTTTTCTTTACGCATCCGTCGGAGCCCTCCTCTCTTGCTGCCCTGCCCCTCCCTGTGGCTCTATCGGGCGCTGCTCTCCTGTGTGAGGGTGTATGTAGTACCGTCCCTCCAACAGCAGGCTTGACAGTGGAACGATGGAATAGCCCTGCTTTGCGAGTTCGGCCGCGATAGCGGGCAAAGCCTCCACCGTGTGAGCTCCTGTGACGTGGAACCTCACGATGGCCCCCTTGTGGATCTTGCCGACGACCCTGGCCTGGATATCCGCCGCAGGCGCGCCTCGCCAGTCAAGCGAGTCAATGCTCCATACGACGGTCTCGTATCCGAGGTCTCTGGCGGACTCGATGACCTTGTTGCTGTACTCACCGTACGGAGGACGGAAGATCATGGGCGCCCTGCCCGTCGCCTCCTCGATGGCCTTGTGGGCCTTCTCTAGCTCCCGTCTGAGCTCGGACGCGAGGAGTGAGTTCGGATGCACCACGGAATACGTGTAGTTCCCGAGGTCGTGGCCCTCGGAGACGATCTGGCGGGCGGTGAGAGGGTGGTCCGCGACCCACTTCCCTGACAGGAAGAATGTTGCCTTCACACCGTGTTCCTTGAGGACACCGAGGATCTCAGTGGTCCGATCCTTGCCGAAACCGCCTTCGAAAGTAAAGGCGACCTTGTTGTCCGCGGTCGCGACGAAGTACACAGGCACAAGCCTTCCTGAAACCGTGGCGATGACCGCTCTCGCCGCGCCGACGAGGGCGAGCTCCGCAGCGTGCACGAGGGCGATCAGCACGATGGCCGCGACGGCCAGACGCCGCCAGTTCCGCCCTATCACGACGAGCATGGGCCGCACTCCCTATGGACCGTGTTCCGCTTATACGTATGCGCGGCCGCCTCCTGGAATGCCTCAGACTGCGGAGCTCCTCGCCCGCGGGGCCCACGCGGGAACCCTCACCGGTCGAGTCGAACCGCGAGGCGACGGCGGAGACGGACCTGCGGCCGTCTCCGCGCTGCCTGGCCTGCCCCTGCCAGCGGCGAACCGGTGCATCCACGGCCTGCAGTTTACCTCGCGAAGTAGTGTCTTCCTATGACCGTCGTGACATTACGGGAGTAGATCCAGTAGGACGTGGTTCTCGCGGGATTGTAGAAGTAGAGGGCACCGTGGGTGGGATCCCACCCGGAGAGCGCGTCCTGCGCCGCGCGATAGGATTCCGGGTCCGGCGGCAGGCTTATCTGCCCGTCCATCACCGATGTGAAGGCCCAGGGTTCGTAGACCACCCCGGCTATCGTGTTGGGAAAGAGCGGACTCTTCACCCTGTTCATGACGACCGCGCCCACGGCGACCTTCCCTAGGTACGGCTCCCCTCTCGCCTCGCCAGCGATTACGTGAGCAAGAAGCTGGTAATCGGATGACGCAGCGCCCGCGACATCGCCCGACGGAACGAGAAGCTGCGCCGACGAGACGAATAGCACGGCCAGGATACAAACGAGCAAGAGTCTGGTCTTGCCGTGTCTCATGGCGTTACCTCCTTACCTGGTACTTTGTCGTGGCGCGCAGAGGCGCGCCGGGCGGGACCGGGCTTGCCAGCCCCGTCCATACGAACTTGTGAGCGTATAATAGCATACGGGCGCGGGAGGGGACAACCGGAAGATCGTGTCAAGGCAGATGTTGGACTAGTCCAGCCAGGCCCGCACGGCAGAGGCGACCTCCGCGGTAGAGCCTGTGAGGCACTCGACGCCCGCCGGGAGAGACGAGAGGAAGATCCTGCCGTAGGGCTTCTCCACGAGCCTCTTGTCCAGCACGACAACAACGCCCCTGTCTTCGCTGGATCTTATGAGCCTTCCGAAGCCCTGGCGGAACCGCATCACGGCGCTGGGAAGGGCGTACGAGTAAAAGCCGCTTTCCCCGGCCTGCTCCGCGGCCTGGACCTTCGCTTCCACCACCGGGTTCGTGGGCACTTGAAACGGCAGCTTGACCAGGATGACGCACGAGAGCGCCTCTCCGGGCACGTCCACGCCTTGCCAGAAGCTGTCCGCTCCTAGGAGAACGCCGGGACTTTCGCGGAAGTGTTCCAACATGACGTGACGCGGCATGTCGCCCTGTCTGAAAACTGGGATCCCCGACCTCTCGAGACACGAACGAATCTTCTCGTGGGTGTGATGGAGCATGTCCATGGACGTGAACAGAACAAAGGCACGTCCCTTGGACGCCGTCACAATGTCCGATATTGCCCTTGCTGCCGCGTCTTGGAACTCCGGGTCATGGGGTTGTGGGAGGTCGCACGGAACAGCAAGCAATGCCTGTCTCGGAAAATCGAAAGGCGAGTCGAAGACAGCCTCCACAGGAGGCTCATCGAGGTCTACGAGGCCCACCTCCTTCCGGAAGAACGCGAACTCGCGGCGCACGGTCATGGTGGCCGACGTGAACACGGCCGACTCCACCCGCGAGAACAGGTGCTCCCCGAGGATCGGCCCGACCTCGAGCGGCGTCGCCACGAGGGCTATGTCGTGCGGAGTCAACTCCGCCCAATACACGTGGCCGCAATCAGACCGGCGCATCACGAAATCGAGAGACGCGGCCTCCGCTGAAAGCCTCGCCGCCGCCCCTTGGACGTCGGCCATGGCTTCCTGGAGGCGTTCGTCAGCGTCGGCCTCCAGATCCGCCAGGGTGTCGAGAATCGACGCAAGGTCTCGGGCGACCTCATCCGCCCTTGCCACGACACGCTGCGCGCCGGGAACCACGTCCTCCCTCCACAGCCGTCCCTCGGTGACCCGCCCGACCAGCCTCACAGCGAGTTGGGTTTCGCGCTCGTGCTCGGCTCGCGCGCCACCTCCGGCCCTCCACTCGCCTTCGCGCCGCGCACGTCGGACACGCCCTTCCCAATCCGCCGACTCGTCGACCGCCCTGGCGAACGAATCGAAGAACCACGCGACGCTCTCGCCCAGACGTTTGACATTTGCGATCGCCGCGTCCAGTAGCCGCCCCAACGCTCCGAGGGTCGCGTCATCAAGCCTTCCTGTTCCTCGGAACAGGCTCACCCGGAGCGAGGGAAGAAGCCCGGATTCGCTCGCGCGGCGCTCTCGTTCCGTCCCCACCAGATCTTGGCAGCACCTTCGCATTTGCACGAGGCTGGCCCGCCGGCCAAGCCTCTCTGCGGCCACATCGGGGACATTGTGGGCCTCATCGAAGACTACGAAGCGATAATCTGGAAGCACCCGGGCTCCGGGGCAGCCAGGGGACGTGGTCCTGAGCGCCAGGTCGGAAAACAGGAGATGGTGGTTCGTGACCAGCACGTCAGCTTCCTCCATCTCCCGCCTCGCCCTCGCGAAATAGCACATCGACAGATGCGGACACTTTGAGCGCAGGCAGGACATGGAATCGGAAGCAACTCGGTCCCAAAGCTCTGAAGGTGCAAGAGTGCGAAGATCGGACTCTGAGTCGGAGGACGCCTCTGATAGGCGCGCCAGGAGCGCCTCCAACGCATGCCGGACATCCGGTCCTGCTGGCAGATGCGCGTCAGCTCCGTCGACAACGCACGCGAGCTTACGTCTGCACACATAGTTGGCCCTGCCCTTGACGAGCGTGAACTTGAATGGAACTTCGAGAGCCCGGGCCAGCGCTGGAAGATCCTTGCGAATCAGCTGTTCCTGGAGGTTTATCGTGTTCGTGGACACGATCACCTTCTCGTTGCTTGCGCGCGCCCACAGCACCGCCGGCACAAGGTAAGCCAGCGACTTGCCCGTGCCCGTGCCGCTCTCTATGACCGCATGGCGAGA
Organism: Bacillota bacterium; assembly: GCA_024653485.1. Lineage (NCBI taxonomy): Bacteria > Bacillati > Bacillota > Bacillota bacterium. The sequence continues at coordinate 63,970 of JANLFY010000005.1, forward strand.
CGTGGAAAAGGCCTTCCACACCGCAAGGGCCATGTCGATCTGAGGCCGTCTTTCCTCATAGCCCGCGAACGTCCTCGCCAGCGGGCCGTGGGCACCGAACACCGCCGCGACCTCGTCCCTGCCGCATCGCTCCATCTACCACCTCACCGCCTCCGCTGCTATGCGACGCAGGGCAGCGAGGTTGCGCGCGTCATCATCGATGGTCGTTCGGGGCGTCTCAAGCACGAACGGAAGATCTGCGAGCCTTGTGCAGCCGAGGATGACGCGAAAGCCCTCCTCACCGATGCGGCCCTTCCCGATGTCCGCGTGGCGGTCGAGTCGCGACCCCAGGTCTCCAACGGAATCGTTCGCGTGCACCAGCGCAAGCCTGCTCGCGCCGAGAGTGGCTTCGAGTTCATCGAGGACCCGTGACAGCCCCTCGACCGTTCTGACTTCGTATCCGGCTGCGAAGATGTGGCAGGTATCGAGGCAGATTCCGAGCGCCACTCCTCGCGCGCGGTCTATGATCTCCGCCTGCTCCTCGAAGGTCTTTCCGATTTCCGTGCCCGCCCCCGACACCATCTCCAGAAGAAGGCGCGGCCCCTGCCCAGGCTCGTTCGGAGGCGGCGGCTCATGGCGTGCAATATCGCACGCCTCCACTATCGCCTGGGCTATCCGCGACGTTCCCGCCGCATCTCCTGATCCCAGGTGGCTGCCGGGATGAAAGACGAGCATGTCCGCGCCAAGTGCCTTCGCAAGCGCGATATCGTGGGCCAAGGCGTCGCGTGAAGCCGCGTGCGTGTCCTGCTTGGGAGAAGCGAGATTGAGTAGATACGGAGCGTGGAGAATCAACGGCCGAATGCCAGCGGCTGCACGACCCTCTCTGAAGAGCCGGACCTCTCCTTCGTCCACGGGTCCCTGGCGTAGGCTCCGGGGGCTTCGCGAGAACATCTGAATCGTATCGCACCCTAGGGCCCGAGCCGAATCGAGAGCTCCAACCAAACCGCCCGCCCTATTGACGTGGGCTCCAAACCTCACGGCGCATCACCACGACACCACCTATTCGCTGCATGGGACGGATCTCCTTCACCCGGTGGCAAGCAAGATCACGCGCACGGCACGGGCACCCCGCCGTCAGCCGGCTGTCACCTTCGACCTAGACCGTCGAGGAATCGGAGGACGGAGTTCCTCTCGATGAGGGCTGTCAATGAGTGACGCTCCGAGTAAGCGTGTAAGAGGCCCAGCAAGACGAGGATCACCGCTCTCGCGACAAGCGGCGTGGAAAGCACGACCCAGTAGCCGAGCGCGGCTCCGAGCGGGTTGCTCCCGGCATCCCCGAGCATGCTGCCCTCCCTCAGGTCGTCCTTCATTCCCGCGAGCACCGCCCCGGCAAGGGCGACAGGCACGAGCGCTGGAGCGGGCAGTCCCGTCACCAGCGAGAGCGCCGCCGCACCAGCCACATAGGCCTTTGCGGCCCGGCCGGGCCTGAGGTCCAGGAGGTTGGAGAGATTGGCGGCCAGCGCAACGATCGCGGCATCCATGAGGAGCGTGGTCAAAGGGAGGGACGGGGCAGCAGCTCGAACGGATAACGCCGCGGAGATGACGATTGCGACGGCTTTGAGGATCCCTGTGGTGAGGGTCCCGCGTCTCACGAGCGCCGCCGCGTGCCCCACCAAGCCGCGGTTCTCACCTGACCCGAAGACGTCGTCCACCACGCCAGCGAGCGTACATGCCGTCACAAGGAGAAGGCATGGCATGGACGAGGGCTGGCCGCTGCCGCTCGGTGCCGCGACGGTTACGCAAGCCACAGCGGCACACAAGACAAGTGGGGCTCCCATTGAGGAGGGCACGACGCGCCCTGCGTAGTTGGGCCGAACGTGGCCGAGGCGCACCAGCACGTCGCGCGCGGGCGGCGCGATGACCAGCGCAAGCGCGTACGCCAACACCAGACACTCGAGCACCGCTCGGTCTCACCTCGCAGCTCACGTCCTCGGGACGCGAAGAGCGCGACAGGCGAGGGCCCTCGTCACCCAATACAACTGCCTGCCCCTATGGAGGAACCCTGCGAAGTCCCTGCCCGTCGCCCGGTGCGACATCTCGCAATCGACCTCCGCGATGCGGTATCCGCGCCTCGCCGCGTCGATCGTCATACCGACCTCCACACCGAAACCGCTCTCAAACGGCGTGAGCGCAAGCACGACGTCGCGCCTTGCAGCCCGCTGCCCTGACAGAGGCGCAGACACCCAAAGGCCCGCGAGGCACCTGATGCCCGTCTTCGCCATGCCCTTGACTATGCCGAACCCACCCGCCGCGGTCCCTCGCCGTGTCCGCCTGAACCTAGCGATCGTCATGTCGACCTCGCCTCGCACTACCGGCGCGATGAGCTTTTCCACCTCGGACGCGCTATCCCCCAGATCGGCATCGAGGAAGGCCACTACGTCTCCAGTCGTCTGCCACACGCCTTCGGTGAGGGCCGCGCCTTTGCCCGACCGCCGTCCCAGACTCACGACGCGGGCTCCCGCAGCCTCGGCCGCCTGTGCGGTTGTGTCAACGGACCCGTCATCGACGACCAGTACTTCGCATGGAAAGCCGCATGCCACGACGCCTGCGCGGGCCGCCCGGACGGTGGAGGCTACCGTGGACCCCTCATTGTAAGCGGGGATGATCACGGAGATGAGCCTGCTCACTGAGGAATCCCCCACATTTCCGGGACGAGGGTTTCTGAAGCGCCTTTGATTCCGAAGTTGCCCTTTTGCACGGCCAGTGCGTGGACCAGGAGAAGCCGGCCAAGCGGAACGTCTGCACAATCCACTGTGGGAATGCCTTCCCTCCTATAGTCGGCGATGTGGGAGACCTTCACGTCCCAGCTCTCAGCGCCCACGACCTCCACCCCGAGGTCCTTGAGCGCCCTCACCATCGGGATCCCAGCGTCAGCCGGGCCCGACGCGGGGTCGGAGCTACCAACCACCACGACCACGGCATCAGCGGAATCATTCGGGAGAAGCTCTTCCTGTCCGCGCAGAGTGGCATACCCCCACAGGAAGAGGGCGTCAGCGACTTGGCTCGCCTCGTGGAACGCCAGGTAGGCTGCGAGGGCGCGAGCGGCCTCGAGCCCTATGAGATCAGACTCGGTCTCGCTCAGCCCGAACAGCGATGCGGCCTCCCTCGCGTCCGTGCCTGCAGCCGGGACGAGGTCCTTGTTGACGTACACCACCCGAGCCACGCGTGCTCCGGCGTCTTCGAGGATGCTGCAGATCTTCTCCACTTCCTCTGGAGACATTGCGTCGTGGCACACTGCTATCGCTACGCGTTTGCCCGAGAGTCTTCCCCGAACGAGAAGCGACGCCGCCGATTCCTCGAATTCCAGAGATGCGGCGAGGAGCCTCTGGGATGCGGCGAGACGCCCGCTCAGGTCCTCCTTTTCCGCCCTCATCCTAGCAAAGTCCTCCTCCAGCCTGTCGATCATCTGCTCCTGCCTCTCCACCAGAGCGCTATCGGTCACAAGCGCGCTTCCCACCAGGATACCGACCCCGAGCGCGAGGAACACGGCGACCAGGGAAGCCAAGTGGTATTTCATGTCGACCATCACGGCGGTGCCACCTCTTCACGCTCCACCGCAAGACCGGGCTCAGGCCTCGACGTCAAAGCAAGCCTACGTCCAATCTCAGCCTGATGAGCAAGAGCCTGAGAATCTGCCTGACCATGTCCGACTCGGCGCCGGCAAGGGCCAGCGGAACCAGCGCCGCGATGACGAGAAGGATGACATAGCCCACCCTCACGCGTCCCGTGTACAGCTTGCTCACGCCTTTCGCGTCCACGAGGAGAGAGCCTAGCTTCAGGCGGGTCAGGAACGTGGACGCCATACCCGGCCTGCCCTTGTCGAGGAAGTCCTCCACACTCGTGTGGGTGCCGACAGCGACGATCAGTTCCGCGCCGTTCTCGTACGCGAGGAGCATACCCAGGTCTTCGCTGGTACCGGGGACGGGGCAAACGGCGGCTTCGAGGCCGAGCCGCTTGATCCGATCCAGGCCTGGCGCCCTGCCGTCGGAGTACGCGTGAACCACCAGTTCACTGCCGCGTCGAAGGGCGTCGTCGGAAACGCTGTCCATGTCCCCCACGATGACGTCCGGGAAGAACCCCATCTCAAGGAGCGCATCGGCAGCTCCGTCGACGGCGATGATGGCGGGACGCACCTCTTCGATATAGGAGCGAATGGCCCGAAGATCCTCCTTATAGTCCCTGCCCCTCACGACCACGAGCGCGTGCCTGCCCACAAGCCTCGTGCGGAGCGGCGGAAACGCGAGACCACCCAGGATCGCCGACTTCTCGCGGCGCGCGTACTCAATGGTGTTGGACACGAACGCGTCGAGCTCGCGAGCGAGCTCCTTCCGCGCCCGGCCGAGCTCGCGCTCCAAAGATGCGAGCGTCTGGATCCGGCCCTGGCTCACTACCGTTCCGTCCCTCACGACTGAGTTCCCCTCCAGCTCGATGAGATCGCCGTCCCTCACGAGGTCCAGGACCTCGCGGCCAACCTCGTCAACAATGTACACCCCCGCACGGCACAGCGAAATCGGCCCGGGATTGGGGTACCTGCCGCTCATGGATCTGCGCGCGTTCACCACAGCGCGAACCCCGGCTGCGACGAGGGACTCGCATGCCACCACATCGATGTCTTCGTGGTCAACGACAGCAATGTCGCCTGGGCGCAAGCGGGCCAAGAGGTTCTTCGTCCTCCGGTCCACCCTGGCTACGCCTTTGCACCTCACGTGGACGCCCTCCGTGAATTCCCTGCTATCTCCCCCTCTCGTGAAATAGTATACTGAACCCCGGAACATATCATTCCGGGGTTGTCCTTTCAAAACACATTCCAGGATTCTCCGAGAACTCTTGGGCGATGTCGAAAGCGCCGGCGGAGCAGGCTCAGCTCGCGCGCATCTCGAGACGAAGCTTGTCGGCAATCCGTGCTATGAACGCCGAATTGGTGGGCTTGCCTTTCTCGCTGCTCACCGTGTGTCCGAAAACGCTGTGCAGGAAGTCAATGTTCCCGCGTGTCCAGGCTATTTCAATCGCATGTCGGATTGCGCGCTCAACCCTGGGAGCGGTGGTATCGAATTTCTGGGCCACCCGTGGATACAGCTCCTTCGTCACCCCACCTAGCAGCCCGACCTCGTTGACCACCATTATGATAGCCTCTCTCAGGTACATGTAGCCTCTGATATTGGCCGGGATTCCCATTTCATGGATGATCCGCGTTACTTCGGTGTTGAGGTCGCGCGGAGCATCTGTGGAACCTAGCTTTCTCTTCCTCGCGACCCCACCGCTTTGAGCCACCTGTCGGATCCGCTGGGCTAGCGTCTCCATGTCGAACGGCTTGAGGAGGTAGTAGTCGGCGCCTAGCTCTATGATGCTCTGGGTCATGTGTTCCTGCCCTATGGCGGTAAGCATCACGAATCTCGGCCGTTTCGGCATGTCTTGCCTTGCGAGGCGCTCGAGCACGCCGATCCCGTCTAGATGCGGCATGATGATGTCGAGAACCACCACATCCGGGTTGGTGGTGGATATGCTGTCGATGGCTTCCAGGCCGTCATAGGCAAGCCCGACCACTTCCATGTCGGGCTGGGCGTCGATGAACTCCTTCAGGACATCGCACAGTTCATGGTTGTCGTCGACGATGAGAACGCGCGTCCGACCAGAAGCCATAGAACCACCCCATCCACAGGCTGACAGATACTGGCACAGTAGCCTCGTTCATCGCTGCCATAGGATTCTACGCCACCCCACGAAGTCCTGCCCCCCTCGACGAAAATCCCGGCGCTTCCTATGCCGCCCGAGAGTACGGCTCGTCCTCCTGAACCGGCAGGACGCTCGGCACGAGCGCGGGCCTGGGCCTGGTCGTCGCTGCCTCAGACTTGGCTGCACGCGTGAAGAGTCCGGCCTCCCTGGCAAGCCATTCCGCGAGCACGCCGTAGCCCCTGGTCTGGTCGGACACGAAGACGTGCGTGAGCACGCCAACGAGCTTCCCGTCCTTGACTATCGGGCTGCCGGACATGCCTTGCACGATTCCGCCTGTGATCGCGAGTAGCCTGGGATCCACCACTCGTATCACCATGCCTTTCACTTGCGGGGTTGCCTGCCTAGCCACCCGCTGGATCTCTACGCGGAACCTGTCAACGCGGCTGTTTTCCACCACCGTGTAGATGTCTGCGTAACCGGGAGTGACCTCCTCCGCCATGGCGATGGGGATAGCCGAGCTGAAGTGGGGATTCGACGGAGCCCTCGTGAGAGTGCCGAAGATGCCGAACTTGGTGTTCCTCTCTATCGTGCCGATAACGTCTTGTTCGCCGCTGAAGCTTCCAACCTTCTCCCCTGGTTGGCCCCGGTTCCCCTGATGGATGCCCAGGATGTGCGCCTGAACGATCCTTCCGCGCGTGACATCCGCTTCTCTGTTAGTCGCGGCGTCGGTTATCAGGTGCCCTAGGGCGCAGTACACCCGGGACTCAGGCTCGTAAAAGGATAGCGTCCCCACTCCCGCGGCGTTCTCGCGAACCCACACGCCAATCTTGTACCGTGCCTGTGCCCCCTGCCTCACTGGCTCGGATGAGGCATCCTCCTCGACCTTCACGGGCTTCACGCGAACAGTGAACGTCCTCGAGTCGCGAATGATCTTGATCTCCACCGGTTTTCCGCTCCTTCCCGCGGAGTCGACCAGCCGTTCCACTTCAGACTTGCCTTCGACGGGCTGACCGTTTATGCTTACAATGACGTCGCCAACCTCGATCCCCCCTTCCCGTGCAGGGTAAGAGCGTCTGCCGTCGCTTCCGACCACAGGGTAATGCCCCACCACCACCACGCCCTTTGTTGACAGGAGCACTCCTATGGCGTGTCCACCAGGAACGACCCTCACCTCCGGTACGACGCTCACGAGGAGACGCTTGACCGGAATCACATCCAAGAGTCGAACCTCGAGGCTGGTATCGCCCTGGGCAAGAGGAACGAGTCTCACGCCCGCCCCACGCCCTCGAATGGCGCCCCCCGCGCTCGAGGATACGGCGTCCATACGCACGAGTTCTTCGCCCGTGAGCCGGAACTTCACGTCCAACGGAGCACGGACCCAGAGATCTTTCGTTGAACCAACGAGGACCGTGACCCTGTCGGGAAGCGTCCCGAAAGTCAGGCAGTATCCGATGGCACAGGCTAGAATCGCAAGGAGGAGCGCGGAACGCGCCCCTGACCCAGGCGAGCGGCCACGCCTGCCTCGGCGCCCCCCTTGTCCGTGGTCACAGGGTGCAGCCCGGGAATCGTCTGTATCGGCAGTGCCAGTGCCGTTCTTGACGCTGTCGACTAAGCTGAGCCCGTCGCTGCTCTCGAGACGTATTCGCTCGCTCTTCTCTCGTGCGGTGACAAAAGTGCCTTTCAAGCGCGGCAACCCCCGGCATGATACATGTCGCAGGCATCCAAAGTCGCAGGTCAAGGAGGCAAGTCTTTCGCGCCTCCTTGACCTGCGACTACGCCTGCAAGATTACCCTGCCCGGGAGCATCGTTTTTATGCCCGCAAAACTCTGCATGTCATGCTTTGGGATGTCAAGCGAAGGGCGGCCATCACCCAGCAGGCAGTGATGCCCATGACAAGCGATTATGCTTGTGCCAGCCAGAGATGAGGCTCGTTTTCACGGCTCGGGACGCCGCGCCAAGCGGGCGATGAAAAAGCCATCCATCGCGTGGATGTGGGGGAAAGTCTCGACGTAAGGCAGGCCTTGTCCGGGGAAGGCCTCCACGAACTCGCGCGGCAAGTACGGTGCAGCCGGCTCGAGCGAGAAACCCGGGTGCTCCCTGAGAAAACCCTCCACGATTCCACCGTTCTCCTCTGGCTCGATGCTGCACGTGCTGTACACGACTATGCCTCCGGGTTTCACGACCGCCGCAGCAGCCGCAAGGAGCCGAGCCTGCACGACCGCAAGGTCTGAGATGTCGCGCAAGCTCCTGCGCCACCTGAGGTCCGGCCGCCGTCTCAACACGCCGGTGCCGGTGCACGGAGGATCCACGAGCGCCCTGTCAAACGGTCGTGACGTGGCTTCAGCGGCAAAGGCTTGAGGATCCGTAGCGTCCAGAACCACGGCCTTGATGGATCGGACGCCGAGCCGTCTTGCGTTTTCCTGAAGGAGTCTTACCCTGTGTGCGTGCACGTCCGCGGCGACGATCTCGCCCTGATCTCCCATGCGCTCCGCGATGTGGGTCGTCTTTCCCCCAGGTGCAGCCGCTATGTCGAGCACGCGTTCGCCCGGAAGAGGGTCCAGCACGTACGACGCGAGCATGGAGCTCTGGTCTTGGGCCAGGAACTCCCCGTTTGCGTACGACTCATGAGAGAAGAGGCCCGCGCCGCCGCAGACCTCCACAGCTTCGGGCACGTAGGGCGACGGGCGAGCGTCGAACCCCGCCGTGACGAGTCCCGATAGGAGCCGTTCACGGGACGTCTTGAGAGCGTTCACCCTGATGGTCACGGGAGGACTTTCGTTGTTCGCGGCGCACAGGCGCGCCGTCTCTTCGAAACCAAACCTGTGGACCCACCTGGAGACCATCCACTCCGGGTGGGAATATCTGACCGCAATATGGTCAACTGGCTCATCGGCCGCGTCTGGGAAATCGATCTTCCCGCTTGCCCCGACGAGCGCCCGCAAGACCGCGTTCACAAAGGCGCCGGCTCCTTCGTGCCCGAAGGCGCGGGCAAGTTCAACGGCTTCACTCACGGCGCTAGGCGCCGGAACTTGCGACAGGTAAAGAACCTGGTACGCACCAAGACGAAGCGCGTTGCGCACAACCGCGTCCATTCGCTCCACCGGCCGTGCTGCGAAGGCTCCGATCGCGTGATCTAGGGCCTTGCGCATCTTCGTCACGCCGTAGACCAGTTCGGTCGCAAGAGCGCGATCGCGCTCCGAAAGCCGCACGACCTTCAGAGCGCGATCCCTTGCGATCGCGGCGTACGCCCCTCTTTCATCGATGTCCATCAACGCCCGCAGGGCCGCCCCGCGAGCACTGCAGACCGCGTCCACCGTGAGACCCATCCCCATGCCTACCCTAGCTCAATCCCTCCGGCTTCCCCGCAGGATCAGGAGCCGCAGGAGCTGGGTCACGGCGACCGCCGTGGCAGCGAGATATGTCAGGCCCGCAGCGCTCAGCACCTCGCCGGTATGGCGCAGCTCGTCTCGGCTCACGTACCCGCCTCGTTCCAGGTACGCCAAAGCCCTCCTGCTCGCATCGTATTCGACCGGCAGAGTCACGACCGAGAACGCCACGGCGCCCACGAAGAGCCATATCCCGAGGGTCATCAGCCATTCGAGGCCGGTGCCCGCGAAAACGAATCCGATGAGGAACAGCGGAAACGCAAGGTTCGACCCGAACGTCGCAACTGGCACCAGGCTCGAACGGATGGCTAGCGGCACGTATCCGCTGGCGTGCTGGATGGCGTGGCCCGCTTCGTGCGCCGCCACACCGAGGGCCGCGAGCGAGCTTCCTCCGTACACCTCGGGAGACAGCCGGAGGACTCTCGTCCTGGGATCGTAGTGGTCATGCAGCCTTCCTGGAATCTGCTCGACGCGTACCGAATGGAGCCCACTGTCATCCAAAATACGCCTGGCCACTTCCGCTCCGCTCACGCCGCTATGCGCCCTCACCCTGGAATAGGCGTTGAAGACGCCGTGTACCCGGCTCTGTGCCCACATGGCGAACAGGATCGCAGGGAAGATCAGAATATACGTCGGGTCCCAGAAAAACATGGTGAAACCCTCCTCGAGACGTCTCTCGGACGCCGGCATTCAGCTCGCCCATCCAAGACCGCAGGATCGCTGCCGCGTCTTCCATTCCCGGACATCGGTCGCGTAGGTACCGTGGGTACCATAGTCCCCACTAGATTATAACCGACCGCGGCGTCAGATCAAACCGGGCACACCGCGTCTTGTGAGCGTGCGTCCCGCCCATTCGCGGCGCCCTCAAGTCCCGAAAACGTCGGCACGCCAGAACGCGCATTGCCACGCAGAAAGCCAGTCTCAGCCCCCCAAGACCGTCCCCGGCTCCACCGGATGGCCCCGAAGATAGTCCGGGGCGGGCATGCGCCTGCCGCCCTCCGCTTGGACCTCGGTGGCGAGGTAAAACCCTTCACCCGTTCTCACCAGGATGCCGTCGGACAGCCTTGCGCACACCGTGCCCGGAGGACCGCATACGCTGGGCAAGCCAGGTATCCCAGACGTGTCGCGCACCGGCCGCCCCTTGAAGATCTTCAAGATGGCACCGTGGAGTCTCGTGAACGCGCCGGGCTTGGGATTTCCGGCTCTCACGAGGTTGTGAATCGAGTGCGCAGGTCTTGACCAATCGATCTCGAACTCCTCGGGCCTGACTCGGGGCGCGCATGTCGCGTCCTCTTCGTCCTGCCTCATTCTCGGCGCCCTTCCGGATTCGATGAGAGACAATGTCTTCTCGAGGAGCCTCGCCCCTCTCTCCGCGAGCTCCTTCCGGAGCTCCCCCGCGGTCACATCCTCACCGATCTCGATCTCTTCCTGAAGGATGACGTCCCCTGTATCCCACCCTTCGGCCATGTACATGGTGGTCACCCCTGTCGACCGGTCACCGGCCATCAAAGCGCGTTCGATCGGCGCGGCCCCACGGTACTTGGGGAGGAGAGAGGCATGCACGTTGACGCAGCCGTGTTTCGGGATAGCCAGGACCTCGGGAGGCAGGAGGAGACCGTACGCCACTACCACGATGACGTCGGGCGCCGCTTCGCGCAAGGAGTTGAGAACGTTCTCGTCTTTCAGCGTTCTTGGTGTAAGCACGCGCAGTCCGCGCGACTCGGCGAATTCCCTCACTGGCGTAGGCGCAAGCCGCCTGCCTCGCGCCCTAGCCTTGTCAGGCTGGGTGACTACGCATGCCACGCTATGCCCCGCCTCGATCACGGCACGAAGGGAAGGGACTGCGAAGTCGGGGCTCCCCATGAAGACGACGACCATGTCACTCATCAACCCGCTCTTCCACGATGTCTGTAGCCTTATCGATGAAGAGTACCCCGTCAAGATGGTCTATCTCATGTTGCAGAGCCCTTGCGAGGAGACCCTCGCCCTCCACCCGCCGGACCCCGCTGCCGTTCGGGCTGAGGGCTTCCACGATCACCCTATCAGCTCGAGTCACCTCGCCAGTAACTCCAGGAATTGACAGGCATCCTTCGCGCGCCACCGCCTCCCCCATGCTGGCCACGACGCGCGGGTTGAAGAGCACCATGGGGCCCTCGCCCACGTCAACCACAATGAGCCTTACGGGCACGCCAACCTGGGGAGCGGCAAGCCCCACGCCTTCAGCCGCGTACATCGTCTCCAGCATGTTGTCTGCAAGGACGAGTATCTCCTTAGTCACCCTCTTGAGAGGAAGAGACTGTTTTCTGAGAATCGGATCCTTGAACTTTCGTATCTCCAGGACCGTTTCGTCCCCCTCCCTCCGCCCCGCGCCGCCCCGCGGCCCGATCGGCGACAGCCCAAAGCCAGCGTGCCCTTACAACACGCTTTCGGGATCGACATCCACTTGAACCATTATATCACGGGAGCGAGCGGGGCACGCCGCGAGTCCTTCCCGGACAACCGATGCGGCGACCTCCACCGTGGCCCCCTTTACAAGCACTTGCCACCTGTGGAGCCGCCTCACTCGCCTCATCGCGCAGGGCGCGGGCCCCAATACGCGTACGCCCGTCGTAGGTGGCTCTCCGGACCCCGTCTTCGTGGACGGGGGCAGTGAAACCACCTTCCTCGCTGCGACGCGCATAGCCGCTGCGAGGCCCCTTGCGTGCCGCTCCACCTCCTCCAGATCCTCCCCTGACACAACCAGGAGCACGAGGCTCACGAACGGAGGATACGACAGCTCTCGCCTCGCGCGAACCTCTTCCTCGTAGAACCCAAGGTAGTCATGGTCCCTGGCGCGGCGAACCGAATAATGGTCCGGTGCGTATGTCTGAATGATGACCTGTCCCGGCGCTTCGCCTCTCCCTGCGCGCCCCGCGGCTTGGGTAAGCAGCTGAAAAGTCCTCTCGCCCGCTTTGTAATCTGGAAGGTTCAAGCAGGTGTCGGCGCTCACGACCCCGACTAGGGTGACTCGCGGGAAATCGTGGCCCTTCGCCACCATCTGGGTGCCGACCATGATGTCGTAGTGCCCGTCACGGAACGCATCGACTATCCTCTCGTGGGCCATCCTCCCGCGCGTGGTATCCAGGTCCATCCGCACCACCCTCGCGTGCGGAAACACGCGCGCAACTTCCTGCTCTATCCTCTCCGTTCCCGCGCCGAAGTACCTTATGCAACTACTGCCGCACTTCGGACAGACATTGGGCACGGCCTCTTCGTGGTCGCAATAATGACAGCGCATGCGCCCTTCCTCGGCATGGTACGTCAGGGCCACGTCGCACTCGGGACAGCGAAGGGCATGTCCACACTCTCGGCACAGCACGAACGTGGAATGGCCACGTCTGTTGAGGAAGAGTATCACCTGCTCGCGGCGGGCGAGGCGTTCTCGAACGGCTGTCACGAGCGCCCGCGAGAACACGCTCCTGTTGCCGCTCGCAAGCTCCTCTCTCATGTCCACGATCTCCACGGAGGGCAACGGCCGCATCTCCACGCGCGACGTGAGAGCAAGATAGTCATACTCGCCCGTCCTCGCTCGGTAGAACGACTCCACAGATGGCGTCGCCGACCCGAGCAAGCATACGCACCCGACGACTCTCGCGCGCTCGCGCGCCACCTCCCGCGCATGGTATCTCGGAGATTCCTCCTGCTTGTACGAGTTCTCGTGCTCCTCGTCGATTACCACGAGACCCAGATCTCGCAGGGGCGCGAACACCGCAGACCGAGCTCCCACCACGATCCTTGCCTCGCCCCGCTCCGTCCTCCTCCATTCGTCGTATCTCTCGCCTGCTGAGAGCCGGCTGTGAAGGAGGGCCACGAGTCCTCCGAACCTCTCGTGGAACGCCCTGGCTAGCTGCGGCGTCAGCGCTATCTCCGGAACCAACACAATCGCGGATCTCCCGCGAGCCAGCGCCGCCTCTATAGCACGCATGTATACCTCTGTCTTGCCGCTGGCCGTCACACCGTGGAGCAGAATGGGTCTGGGGTTTGGCCTATCCATCGCCGCAAGCACGGCGGACACGGCCTTTTCCTGGTCCGCGGTCAACCGGATGGGCGCCGTCGGCCGGTTGCTTCGAGGTGTAGCCCCACCCAGCGGGCTTCGCATTACCTCCACCCTCTTCGACACGAGAACCCCCTTGCGGATCAGAGCACGGACCGCATCAGGGCTCGCCGTGAGGTGCGCTCCCTGGCCGCCCTCACTCACCTCTTGCCCGCCCCGTTCGAGGAGAACGCGCACTATGTCAGCCTGGCGTGGCGCGCGCCGCTCGACGCGAGCAATGAAGGCCTTAGCCTCTTCAGGGGATATGGCAAGCTCGACGAGGGTCTTGGTTCTCGCGGTCACCTTCCCACGCCGCACCGCTGCCGGAAACATCTGAGCGATGGCTTCAGCGGGCAGACATACGTAGCGCGAAGTCATCCAAGTCGCGAGGGTCATCATCTCCTCAGATAGCGGCTCCGCCTGCCGCGACACCTCGATGATATCCTTGACGCTCGCCACGTCCGGCGTCTCTACGAATCCCACCACGTAACCCACGAGCCTGCGACCGCCGAACGGCACGACGACTGCGCTTCCCACCCTCACGCTTTCCCTCAGGCGAGCGGGGACCCCATAATGAAACGGCTTCTGGGCCTTTACAGTTGGGACGTCCACGACTACCTCGGCAAACAAGACACTGCCTCCCCGCGCAAGCTGTACCCTTGTTTTTCTACGCGAGGAAACAAAAACCTTCACACGTTGACGCGTGTGCCCTTCTCGTTAGTCTGCGCTCCGCGCATGGCGTGTATCCCGGTCTCATGCTTGTCCGTTGCCGTGTCACGGTCGCGCCGCGGCCTTGCTCGAGCGGCCCTGTCTTTCCTGTCTTTCCATGGCAATTGCCCTCTATCGCTTGGGATGCTCGGCTCCGCCCGGCGCCCGGGACTCGCAGCTCTCGAGGGACAGCATACCTCTCCTGGTGAGGCAGCGCAGCACCGCTCTCTCGAGCTTCCTCACGGCGCGGGTCGTCACGAATTCCCTGCGGGAAGTGGGGACAACGAGGATGGTGTACATACCAAGGAGGTTTCCTCCGAGGATGTCGGTGAAGATCTGATCGCCTATGACAGCGGTTTCGTTAGGAGAAGTTCCGAGCACGCCCAATGCGGCGCGGAATGCGGACCTCATCGGCTTGATGCCTCTCGCGGCCGGGATCCCGAGGGCGCGCGAGATGGCCTCTATGCGCCTGCGAAGGTTGTTCGAGAGCACGCAGACCCGGATGCCCCGTGCCTTCGCGTCGTCGAGGAAGGCAAGCACCCCCGCAGGGATGTCCGCGCTTCCCCAGTCGACGAACGTGTTGTCGATATCGAGCACCAAACCCCTAATGCCGCGGTCGGTGAGCCGCGAGAGGTCCACCCGATAGATGGATGGCACGTACAGGTCGGGGCACAACAAGGAGAGCAAGCCCATCCCTCCAGGCAGCAACTGTGCCTATGGTGGTATTATACCATGCGTGCCTGGTTTCGGCGAGGATGTTGGCCTTGCGGCCTCGAGGCGCAGGTTGCGGAATGCCGCGGTCGGTTTCGGTGTCTCCGGTCAATTGAAGCCCTCGGCGATCATCTGCCTTTGGAGCTTGAGGAGCGCCCTCTTCTCGATGCGAGACACGTAGGAACGTGAGATACCCAAGTGCCTTGAGATCTCCCTCTGCGTCCTCCGCAACCCGTCCCCGAGCCCGTAGCGCATCTCTATGACCTTCTTCTCGCGTCTGCTGAGTTCACGCACTTTCTCTGCCAGCTTCCCTTCCTCCACCGCGCCTTCGATGACGAGGGTCACCTCGTCAGGCTCGCTCCCTAGAACGTCGATGAGGGTGATCTCGTTGCCCTCCTTGTCTGCGCCAATGGGGTCGTACAGCAGGATCTCGCCCTTGCTCTTGCGAGTCGCGCGTAGATGCATCAGAATCTCGTTCTCGATGCACCGCGCGGCGTACGTGGCAAGCCTCGTCTTCTTCCTCTGGTTGAATGTATCTATCGCCTTTATGAGGCCGATCGTCCCTATGGATATGAGGTCCTCCTGGTCTTCCCCGGTTCCTTCGAATTTCTTCACTATGTGCGCGACGAGCCTGAGGTTGCGTTCTATGAGGATGTTCCTCGCCTCCTCGTCGCCCTTCTCCTTTCGAGCCAGGACCTCGGCTTCCTCCTTCTCGGAAAGGGGCGGCGGGAACACATTGCCGCTCGATATGTAGGACGCGAGGAACCATAATCCTCGCAGAAGCAATGCCGAACCTATCAGGAGATCTAGCACGTGCCTGCCACCCCCTGCGAAAGACTCACTAGTATAGATATGAACAGACCATCCGAAAGTGCGTGTCCATACCAGTGGCGTCGCCAGGAATAGCAGGCACCATCGTCACGCCGCGGCCGTGGCGTTTGGAGAGGCGTTTGGGCATCGCAAATCCGTTTCCGTCACGAGTTGGGCCCGCCGGATTCGCACCGACCCACGCTCACACGTCCTCATCAGCTCCCTTCTTGCTGCGGCGGATCATCGCGGTGAGGACCCTCACTTTGACGTACCCTCCTACGACCAGTACCGCTCCGATGACAACCCACCAATACCATGCCATTCAGGGAATCCCTCCTTCCGTTCATACTGCCGGCCGGCGCCTCGAGGCTCCTCTCCACGGTCCATCGGCGCAGCGCGGGCCATTGGGTGCGGGCCGCGCACAGCCGGTTGCGCGACGTTGAGCGCTCGCCGGCGCTCGGCCGAGACCCATCGGTCACCGGCATAGACCCACATGCTTCCCGAACTTGCCCGCCGCAAGCGCCAGGAAAGGCAGGGCGCACAACGCCGTCAACAGCATCGAAGGCATGAAATCACGCGTCACCAAGGATGGAGCATACATAGCTTTCAGGGCCTCCAACTGCCAGTAGTTCGGCAGGGCGTAGAAAAGGAACCGGAGTCCTCCGGGCACGAAGGTGGATCCCAAAGGAACGGCCAGGTACAACGGCATGGCTATCTTCAGCAACGCTATCGCGGTGATCTGGTTGTGCGCGAACATGCCTGTGAGCAACCCAACCAGAGTGGTCAGAGGGGCCGAGAAAGCCACGAGCGCGAGGAGGCGGAAAACGTCCGCAGAGCGTCCTACCATGACGCAGCCAGTCATGACGACTACGGCCGCGGCAAGCATGGTTGCGAGAAGGCCGCGTGCCGCCGCGTATTCGCTGACCCCCGTCGGGGACACCGCGAGTGCTCGGATAACCTTGGTATCCCTTTCGGCCACTATCGTGAATCCAGAGACCGTTCCGCAGAAGAACAAGGCCGCCATGATGAGTCCGACTGTGACCAGGTCGAGCACGAACCACCCCTCCGAGCTGAGTCTCTCTTCTCTGAATTCGGCTACTGGCGTGACATGGTTGATGTCTTCCAAGATGATCTCGTACGTTTCGACGAGCTCCCGCGGCTCGTTGCCCTCGAGCACCAGGCACAGCCTGCCCTCGTCGTCAAGCACGCCTGCGGCAGCGTCCGGGCGCTCCACCCGAGAGATCACGCCTCCACGCTCGAAGAGCTCCACGTCTCCGTATTCCCGAAGCCTACCTACCACTTCGGGACTCACAGCACGATCGACCGCAAACAATAGGTGGGATCTCTCGGCCGCAGGGACAAGCAGCTTGAGCATAAGCGCCATGAGAACCGGAGCAACGATGATGTACACCACGATGTTGTCGCGCAGAGCCACGATGAGATGCTGTCGCATTAGTGCGAGAACCCGTTTCGCGGAGAAACCTCGAGGCGTGCTCACGACCCGCCCTCCCTCATCAGGTTTCGTTCGGTCAAGACCGCACAAGCCGCATATGCAGCCACGCCTTCTGCCAGGAGCGTTCCCATCATCGGGAGAACCGGCCTTCCTGACGGAAAGAGAACCTCGACGATCGCAGCGGTCACCGGATACGATGGGATGAATTGCAGCCACCCGGGCGAGAACACCGGAAACACCATCGAGATCGCGGGAATCATGTTCAGCACGAGCAGGAGGACCGCAGGCAAGAACCATTCCGAAAGGTCCTCGAAGAAGGAAGCGACTGAGATCCCGACCAACGTGTAAACGCCCGCTCCCAGGGCTAGCAGGGGGACGATCACGCCGTAGTTCACCGCAGTGCCCATTGTCGCAAGGAGCAGCCCGCAGCCGTACAGGGTACCCACCAATGAGAAAACGAGGGTCTTTGAGATGACGTAGGCACTCGCTCCCCCTGGGCTTACCCGGTACGCCCTGATCGTGCCCTCGCGCTTCTCCTGGAAGATGAATACCGCGACGAACACGAAGCCGAGCACGACGACCTCGAACGAGAGCAGTCCAGGAACGGCCGTCAAATTGGGAGGCACGGGCCGAGCTTCCGGCCGCAGGAATCTGACCCGAGCGGCCCCTTCGATGGCTCCCTCGCCGGATCCCCCGGTTACGCTGCGCATCATCGCGTTCAGCGCGGCTTTGAGGACGTTGATGCCCTGTGCGCTCACCCGACCGGAATGAACGATGGTCACCTTCGGGCAAGCGGCGGGTCCTGTGAAGAGGACCCCGACACTGTTCGCGTTCTTGCGCACCGCGCTTCGGAGCGCCTCTTCATCTGACAGGAAGCGTCCTGAGTCAGTGCCCGCTTCCCGCAGGACGCTCTCATACGATGCGCCTTCGGTCTGGTCCACGAAGTAGTAGGACTCGGCGGGTCGCCATTCCCTCGCGAGAACGAATCGCACTGTCACCGCCATGAGCACGATCAGGAACCCGAGGACCGGCATCAACGCGTTACGAAGCGCCAGAGTGAGGTCTTGCCTGAAGAGCACGGTGACGCGCCTTGTCACGCCAGCTCCCTCCCAGTGAGGCTGATGAAGATTTGCTCCAAGGTAGCTTCGCGGGAGTGGATGGTCAGAATGCGGCCCCGCTCGAGGAGCTCGTGAAGCAACGCACGGTCCTCCGCCCTCTCTGTGAACAACACCTGGGTCTTCATATCGGCACCATCTCTGTATTCTACTTTGATGGATCTCTCGCCGTATCTTAGCTTGAGGGCTCGCGGCGAGTCCATGGCCACGATCCGTCCTTCGTTCAAGAAGGCCACCCGGTCACAGAGCTCGTCTGCTACGAACATGTTGTGGGTGGTCAGAAAGACCGTGCACCCTTCACGCTGCTTCTGCCGGATGATGTCCTTGATTCGGCCAGCAAGGGAGGGGTCGAGTCCGGCCGTGGGCTCATCGAGGAAGAGAATGCTTGGGTTGTTGACGAGGGCGCGCACGAACACCAGGCGCTGCTTCATTCCTTTCGAATACGAACCGGCGCTCCTATGCGCGGCCTCGCGAAGGCCCACCATGTCCAGAAGCTTCATGGGGTCTTGGGTCGGGACGTCGAAGAGCCCTGCGAAATACGATAGGTTCTCGTAGCCTGACAACTTCTCGTAGACATTTGGATGCTCGAAAGACACGCCTATGCTGTTGAAGAACCTGCGCCCGAGCCTTCTCACGGACACACCGTCGTACAAGACCTCTCCCCTTTGCAGCCTGAGCAGGCCGGTCATGATGTTCTGCACCGTGCTCTTGCCGGCCCCGCTCGGCCCCAAGAAGCCGAAGATCTCTCCCTTGGAAATCGTGAAGGACACATCGCTCACGGCGTACCGGCCTTCGCCCGTGTAGTCGTGGAACACGTGCGCAACTTCGATCACGATGACCCCTCCTCTGGGTGGAGGTCCGCGCGAGACTCCCTCACAGAACGGATGATTCTCTCCATTTGGTCGACATAGGAGCGCAGAGCCTCGTAGCCCGCCAACGTCAGTGCAACGCTGGTCTCGGGCTTGTTTCCCTTGATACGTTTGTGGATCCGGACGTACCCGGCTGCCTCAAGGTTCCTCAGTTGGACGGAGAGATTGCCCCCCGTGAGCCCGAGGCCCTCCTTGAGCTCGTTGAAGAGAACCCGGTCTTTCGTCTGGCTTGCCAGATACGTAAGGATGAGAAGCCTCGCCCGTTCGTGGATCACCTTGTCTATGACGAAACCGCCCCTGTCCTCACTCACGGCCGGGCTCTCCTTCGCGAGCCTGGATCCTCGCAGCGACAGTGCCATACACGAAGGCGGCTACGAACCCGAGACCGAATGTCAACACCAGCCCCAGCAGAGGATCCAACCTATTCCCCAGGAACAGGACGACCAAGCCTGTGGCAATGAGCCAGTCGCCGCTCACCACCAGCTCCCTGAAATCGAAGACGTTGATGAGAGCGTTCATCACGAGCCCGAATAGGATCGCGATCGTGGGGACGACGTACGACACAAGCCCGCGGATGGTGAGGAAAACGACCACGCCCGCGCCCGCTACGACATGTGGCACGAGGATGAGAACCATCCGCTCGCTGTACACCTCTTTCAAGAGACGCAGAAGCGTGTACTCAGATCGAATCCTCCTGGCTGCAGCCATCAGCCCCGAGATCTTGACGCCCCCACCCGCGGCGAAGGCCGCAGCGCTCAGGACGATCAGAGCGGCACGAGCCCAAGCCGGTGACTCCGCGTAACTCCCGTAGAATCTGTAGAGAAGGTACAACCCTCCGCAGAGAGCCGTCATGGCGAGGCCGGTTATCAGGTACACAACTCGCATGACCTGAGAAATCGGGAGCCACCTCATGATCCCGCCGCTCTTGGCTATGGCCGTCTTGATGAACTTTAGGTCCTCGATAACTCGCTCCGCCTCTAGACCTTCTTGCATGACCAGCCCGACCTCCTGTTCGCATCAACCCGATCTCCTATTGTTTATGTCATAAACCTATCTATAGGATAGTAGAGTTTATGTCGCATGTCAAGAGCTGTGCCTTCGCTGTCCGGAACGACTTCGCGGGGCTGTTGCGCCGCACGATCCTGCCGAGCCGGTCACGCATCCCTACCCCGCAAGTAAGCGTGACTGACGTGCCTCGAGCAGTCGTGCGGAACCCAGCTTTCGCGAATGCATGGACGAGCGCCTGCCAGACAGCGCGAAGCCATATTGCGCAGGCGAGGCTTTCTGCGCAAACGAGGCTTTCATCCGACAAGTAGCGAGTGTCTAAAGAGATTGGGAAGCGGAAGACCCTGGTGGTACGATTGGAGCGGACCAAACCTGCTTGGGGCGTCCAGGTCCAGGGGTCGGATCCGGAGTCGACGGAGAGGGTTCAGCCTCGAGCCGGCCTGGTGATATCGCGAGCGTCACCGTCGCCTCGCGCGGGGGATGCAGAGTCGACGTGGGAGGCGCGAGCGGATCACGGAACTTGCGCGTCACGAGAGACGCCTCTACTCATGATGACCTTCGCCGCTACCACGTTTCCCCAGACGCCCCAAGAGGACAGCGGCGACCCGTACAGCAAGGCAGCGAGAAACCCTGCATTGAATGCATCACCGACTCCCGTGGTGTCCGCGGCTCTCACCGGGCGCGTGGGGCATCTCAGGATCTCAGGTTCGGACTCGGCGCTATCCGGGCTCCTATCACCAGGCGACCAGTGGGCGGCCGTCCCACGCCGCAGTGCCACGATCGAACCGCGCCGCCCCAGCTTGACGCCTATGCACGGCACGCGCTGCAGGATGGCGCGAATCCCCGATTCCACTGCTTCGCACCCTGTGAGAGTCTGCAGCTCGCGACTGTTGCAGAGCAGCACTTGGGTGGCTTCAAGCATTCGCTCAACGGCACCGATGGCGAGCCGGCCCACGACGGGAGTGGGGTCGAAAGCGACCATGCCCCCCGTCCTTCTGACTCTTTGAGCGGCATTCAAGCACTTCTTGGCTTGCTCATCGTCCTGCAGACAGTACCCCGATACCATGAGAAGCGGGGTGTGGTCGAGAGCCCGTTCGAGCGCCGGCGTCATCTCCATCGGAGTGGACGAAGCCCCGCGGTACGAGAACATGGTTCTCTCGCCACCCGAGTCGGCGAATGAGATCACGTATCCGGTGGTTCCTGTCGAGCGGATGTGCGACGAGTCCACGCCGGCGGCCGCGAGGTGGCGCGTGAGGTAACGCCCGTTCTCGTCGTCGCCCACAGCCGTGACAAGGCAGCATGAAACCTTGAGCGAGGCAAGGCACACGCTCGCGTTGAGCCCGGCACCCCCCGGGCGCCTTTCGCACGAGCGGATCTGCGCGTCCCCGCCCGCCATCGGCATCTCGTCTACCTTGCACACGTAGTCTACGAGCGCGTCGCCGAGCACTACCGCAGGCGGGCGCTCGTAACTGTCTGGGATATCCATTGCCCCGAAGTCCGTCCACACGTCGCAACGCGCCTCGCCCAATCGCCAACGCCTCCTTCCAGTAGAACGCGACGTTCCTCAACTCCCTGATGGGGGGTGAGGCCCGCGAGGAGGAAGTCACACCCGGGCTCGGACGTTCTCCTACTTGATCTATTGGCCTTGAGGACACGCCGCCGGCTCGAACCCGGCCCTCCGATGGGCCCTCAAGGCCCTGCAATCCCATGCCTCTCAGGAAGAGGGAGGGGGCGGCCATTGGATCACCCGAGACCGCCCCCTCCACGTGCTCACGCTCCGGTTGCGAGGGCACCACACCTTGACCGGTCTACATGAACACCCAGCTCATCACGACTATGGCAACGAGCGCCGTAACCCCCGTGATGAGGGATGAGACCGTCTGACACTTGTAGCCGGTGGGGACGTCCATACCCGACAGCTGAGTCACGACCCAGAAGTAGCTGTCGTTTGCATGCGACACCACCATGGAGCCCGCTCCGATAGCCAGCACGACCAGTGCCTTCGCCGTCTCCCCGCCCAGCCCCATCGGCGTGAGAAGCGGAGCCATAAGCGCCGACGTGGTGATCAGAGCCACCGTCGACGAACCCTGGGCTGTCTTGAGGGCAGCGGATACGAGGAAGGGGAGGAGAATGCCCATGTGCCACTTGCCAAGGGTCGCGCCCAGATAGCTCGCGAGGGGAGTCGCTCGGATGACGTTCCCGAGCGCGCCTCCCGCGGCGGTGATGAGGATTATCCATCCCGCCGTCGCGACGCCCGCCCCTATCCAGTCACTCCACACCTCGCGGCTCAGCCTGGGCACTGTCAGCAGGGCGAGAAACGTGCCGATGAGGAGGGCGGTCACCGGGTGCCCTATGAAGTCGAAGAGGGTCTTCCATCCCGCTCGTCCCAACGGAGCGCTGGGAAGGTCCGCGACAGACTTAAGGAGTATGAGGATCACCGGAACGATGATCGGCGCGAACGACTTGGCGGGAGAAGGCAGGCCTTTCTCGTCTACGTAAGCGTCTTTCAATGTGACGCCCGGCTCGTCTGCGACGGCGACGGAGT
Source organism: Bacillota bacterium (assembly GCA_024653485.1). Classification (NCBI taxonomy): domain Bacteria; kingdom Bacillati; phylum Bacillota; species Bacillota bacterium. Next base: position 86,356 of record JANLFY010000005.1, read on the forward strand.
ACCTTGAGGCAACCTTCTCAGCGAACCACCAACCGGCCAGCATCGCGGGGAATGCAGCGAGGACCCCATAGACGATAACGCGCCCCAAGTCCGCTCCGATTGTGCCCGCAGCAGCGATTGGACCGGGGGTCGGAGGCACGAGGGTATGCGTTGAGTAGAGACCCATCGAAAGCGCGATCGCCATCGTTGTCAAGCTGGTGCGGGTCGCTGCGGCGAGAGCCTTGTTCAGGGGTGAGAGGATCACGAACCCCGAGTCGCAGAAGACGGGGATGGACACCACGTACCCGGTTAGAGCCATCGCGAGGGCGGCGCGGGCGCGTCCCACCAGGCGCAGCATGGTCCGTGCCATCGTCTCCGCTGCGCCGCTCTTCTCGAGTATTGTACCCATGGCCGCGCCGAGCGCGATCACTATGCCGATGGAGGAGACCGTGCTTCCGAATCCTGCGGTGATGCTGTCCACTATCGTGAGCAACGGCATCTTCGCCAGCAAGCCCATTATGAAAGACGCGAGGATCAGCGCTAGAAAAGCATGCATTCGTACGCTTGCGGTAGTGTAGATGATGAACACCACCACAGCGGCGAGCGCAAACAGCAACCAGGCCCCACCTGCCATTTCGCCTCAGCCTCCCTTTCATCTTTGGTCACCGGACACTCGGATGCGGGAAAACAATCGGAGATCTCGACTAGCATCACCTCCTACTCACGAAGATGGGTCGCTAATCAAGAATTCGCCGCGCGACCTAACGATCCTCCACAGGGTGCAAAGCCGTCTATTCCTCCCGGAGTCTTCCCGTGCTGTCTATGACGACTTTTATCCTTTCGGGCTCCCCCATGAGACGCATGGCTTCGTGGATTCGGTCGAGCGGCATACGGTGCGTGACGATCTTCTCCGGATCCACAAGGCCCTTCTCCATGAGGTCTATCGCTTTGGCCATGACGCGCGGAGTGACCGAAAACGACGCATCCATTCGGATCTCAGTGAAGTGTATCGTTGCGGGCGATACCTCTATCGTGCCTGGGACGATCACGCCGAACATGTTCACTCGAGTCCCTTTCCTGCATAGGCGGAACGCCAGCTTGGCGGCCTCGAGGACGCCCGCAGCCTCGAATACTATGTCCGGCCCTCCTGGGAGGATCCGCCCTACCGAGTCCACCGGGTCTTCCTCGCTCGAGTTGATGACGTGGGTGGCCCCGCACCTGAGAGCGTGCTCGAGCTTGTACCGCTGGATGTCTATCAAGACGAGGCGGCCAGCGCCGGCAGCACTGGCTATCTGAGTGACGAGCAGGCCCATGGACCCGGCTCCTATGACCACCACGTCCTCTCCCACGCGAATCTCGCTGTATTCCACAAGCCCCTTGTACGAACCGGCGAGTGGCTCGGTCAAGGCCGCAGCGATGAAGGACAGCCCAGGAGGCTTTCGGAACACGCTGGTCACCGGGACGCGCACGTACTCCGCGAAGCCGCCGTCCAGCACTCGCTCGAAACCGTCGCCTCCGATGACTGCCCCATTCTCGCAGTAGTGCTGCATTCCGAGACGGCACATGCCGCACCGTCCGCAGAACACCGCCGGAGAGACGATGACCGCGTCTCCTTTGCGAAAGTCCTCCACCCCCGGACCCGTCTCGTCGACCATGCCCGAGATCTCGTGCCCCATGACGATGGGCGGCGTGTAGTTGCGTCTCGCCCCAATGAAGGCGGAGTAGTCGGTCTGGCACACACCGCACGCCGCCACCCGAACCACCAGCTCGCCCGGCCCTGGCCGCGGCTTGGGAACGTCTCTCAAGACGAGCTGATGCGGGCCCTCGAGGACAGCTGCCAACATCGAAGTCCCCCTCCTTGCGCGAACTTGCGCCGCGTCGTCACACTCCGGGTTTCCACTGGGTGTGGAAGGAGCCCGGTCGATCAACTCTCCTGTACGTGTGGGCGCCGAAGTAATCTCGCTGGGCCTGGATGAGGTTGGCGGGCAAGTGTTCGCACCGGTACGAGTCATACCATGCCAAAGCGGAGCCCATGGCGGGCACAGGCAGCCCGCGCAGAACGGCGGCGCTCACGACCTTTCTCCACGCGCGCTGAGCCAAGGCCACGACTCGACGAAACTCCTCCCCGAGGAGCAGGTTGCAAAGGTCCGGGTCCCTTCTGAACGCCTCGGCCACACGGTCGAGGAAACGGGCTCTAATGATACACCCGGCTCGCCATGTCCGCGCCACCGTCGCAAGGTCCAGCTTCCAGCCGTATTCCACGGATGCCTGTCTCAAGAGGGCGAAGCCCTGCGCGTAAGAACAAATCTTGGAGGCGTAGAGTGCCTGCTCAATGTGTCCTAGGGTGATCCGCATCGCATCCCGCTCGTCACCGCCCGGTCTCCCGCCTAGCCCCGCCCCGTCGTTCGGCGCCGGGCCCGAACATGCGCCGCGCTCCACTGCGTCCTCCTCCACCTGCGCCTCAGGCCAAGGGCCCGCAAGGCATCGCGACGCCAGCTCACGCTCGCCTTTGAGAGCCGACACGAACCGCGCGAAAACGGCCTCAGCGATCGTCGGGGCAGGTACGCCCAGATCCAACGACTCCAGGCTCGTCCACTTTCCAGTCCCCTTCTGCTCCGCCTCGTCCAGAATCACCTCCACCAGGGGGCGTCCCGTTTCCGCGTCGACACGCCTCAAAACGTCCGCGGCAGCCTCGATGAGATACGATTCGAGCTCCCCGCGGTTCCACTCATCGAACACGTCCGCAGCCTCCGCCACACCTAGGCCGCAGACCTTCCTCATCAGATGGTACGCCTCAGCGATGAGCTGCATGTCCGCGTACTCGATCCCGTTGTGCACCATCTTGACGAAATGGCCCGCGCCACCGGGGCCCATGTACGATGCACACGCTTTGCCGTCCTCCCGAGCCTTTGCCGAAATATCCACGAAGACGTCACGCAGGAGCGACCAGCCTTCCGGGTCCCCTCCCGCCATGATGCTCGGCCCGCGTCTCGCGCCTTCTTCGCCGCCTGACACCCCTACCCCCAGGTACCGCAGGCCGAGCTCCTCCAGGGTCCTCTGCCTTCGCACCGTGTCCCTGAAATGCGAATTCCCACAGTCTGCTACCACATCCCCGGGTTCAAGCACCTGCGCCAGTTGCTCGATCGTGTCGTCCACCGCAGCGCCTGCCCTTACCATCAGCACGATGCGCCGCGGTGTCGAGAGAGTCTCCACCAGCTCAGCGATGGATCGCGCGGGAACCACCCTCGCGCCATACCCGGCTGCATGAGCCTTCCTCACGAACTCCTCCATCGTCGCCAGCGTGCGGTTGAACACCGCGACCCTGTACCCGCGGTCAGCCATGTTGAGGACCAGATTCTGCCCCATCACCGCGAGACCCACCACACCCACGTCGGCTTTCCCATTCGCCAAAGACGCGTCCGCTCCGCGGGCTTCCTCCGTTCGGTCAGCGCTGCAGCGCGCGCCATTCTCCATGCCTTTCATTCCTCTCCTTCACACCCCTCGCATCCGCCGTCGCGCGCCCCACGATCGAGCCCCGCCCTCTCCGCCCGACACCGCGTCATCCTTTGACCGCCCCGGCAGTCAACCCTGCAACGATGTACCTTTGAGCGATGAGCGCTATGACGAGGATCGGCACTGTGATGACCACGGCGGCCGCCATGAGCCCGCCCCAGTTGATCTCCGAGTACGATAGGAAGTTGAACACCGCTATGGGCAGGGTGCGGGTTCGCGCTCCCGTAAGGACCACCGCGAACATGAAGTTGTTCCACGAGAAAACGAATGACAAGATGGAGCTCGTCAGCACACCGGGGCCTGTCAACGGCAGTAGGACGCGCGAGAAAGCCCCCGCCCGCGTGGAACCGTCCACCATCGCCGCCTCTTCCAGTTCCTTGGGCAGAGACTCGAAGAATGGCACCATCACCCAGATCATGAAGGGCAATCCGACGAGCATGTGGCTAAGGATAAGGGATGTGTACGTGTCCACCAACCGCAGCCTCGAGAAAAGTATGAACCAGGGAATGAGGAATGTTATCCCCGGAACGATTCGCGCAACCAGGATCACCAATGCGAGCTTCCGTTGGCGGAAACGCGCTATGGAGTATGCGGCCGGCAACCCGAGGACTAGCGACAAAAACGTGGAACCCGCCGCGACGACGAGGCTGTTCCAGATGAAGTGCGTGAACTGATACTGCCGGAACACCTCCTGGTAGTGCAGCAACGTCGGTCTGAACACCCACGAAGGAGGCATCCGGATGATGTCCGCCTGCCGCTTCAGCGAACACACCGCCATCCAAAGGAACGGAAAGACGAATGGGATTATGATGACCAGAAGGAGAAGCACGTGCGCTATCTCTTTCCTCAGCCGATCTCGCGACCTAACCTTTCGCGTCGCGCCTTCCCGCGCGCACCGCTCCGCAGCCGCCGTCTTGGCGTTGCCCCATGCCTTGTTCGCTCGCATCGTGAACACCATGACAACCCCCGATCACGCCTCCACTGGTCTTCGAGCCCAGCTCAGGACTATGGCCGAGCCGAGCACTATCGCGAAGAAGATCATCAGCAGCGCGGAGGCCTTCCCCATCTGGAAGTACTGAAAGCCAAGGACGAACGAGTAGATGTTTAGAGTCTCCGACGAAAACCCGGGACCGCCCTGGGTCATCGTATAGATGATGTCGAAGGTCTTTAAAGCATCTATGGCTCTGAGCGTCATTGCCGCTACTATCGCCGGCCGTAGCAGGGGAAGCGTGACGTGCCGGACCGTCTGCCAAGGCGTTGCCCCGTCGACCAGAGCCGCTTCGAATGGGTCGCGGGGAAGCGCGGTCAACGCCGCAAGCACGATGAGGGTGATCATCGGCGTCCACTGCCACACGTCCACGAGCACGAGCGACGGCAAGGCTTGCCGGGGAGAAGCCAACCAGTGTAGGGGCGGCAGACCCAGAAGGCTCAAGAAGTAATTCGCCACGCCTATCGTAGGCTCGTATATGAGCAGCCACACCATCCCCACGGCCACGGGCGTCGCGACCATGGGAAGGAGGAAAACGGTCTTGACAAGGTTCCTGCCTCTCCCTTCCCGGTTGAGCGCAAGTGCGATGGACACCCCCAACAGCGTCTCCAGGATCACCGCAAGGATCGTGAAATAGAAGGTCCGCCACACAGCGCCTGAGAACCTGTCGTCGCTCAAGATGAGTGACGCGTAATTCGCTGCACCCACCCATGAAGGTGGCGCCATGGATGACATGCTCCACTCCGTTGTCGACAGCCTGAGCGTGTACGCAATGGGAAACACCATCATGACGAAAACGAACACCAGCGCCGGCAGCGGAAAAACGTATCGGAGGTTTCTATCGAGCCAACCACCCCGCAACATGACCCACCCCCACGTGGCAACCGGCGAAGGGCCCCGGGCCCGGCAGGGGCCCTTCGCTCGCATCTTCCATCTCCGGCCGAGCGCACGCAGCTACCGACGGCTATTTCTCCTTGTCGAGCAGCGCCTGGTAGTCCGCATTCGCTTTCTTGGCCGCCGCGGCCACGTCGCCGCCTTCGATAGCGGTGACTATGACAGAGCCGATAATGTCTCTTGCCTGGCCCACCGCAATGACATTGGGCCGGTCATACGGAAGGCCTATCTTGCCCGACTGCGCGATGACCGACACGAGCTGCGCAGGGAAGTTCTTTATCCCTTCCTCGCTCTCCCAGGCCGAGGTGCGCGCGCTGGGAACCTGCCGGTTTTGAGTCTTCAGGGTCGTCTCCTTGCTGGTAGCCCACTTTATGAACTCCCATGCAGCTTCCTTGTGTCGCGACGTCGCGCTCATGGAGAGCCCCCAGGACACGATCGAGTACGGTCTCGCGCCCGCTGGTCCCGCGGGGAAGACCGCGAACCCGACTTTGTCGCCCACTTCAGACTGCGCCGGGTCGAGGAGGTTCGAGTAGAAGACAGATGCATCGGTGTACATTGCCGCCTTACCCTGGGCGAAAATGGCCAGGGCCTGCGGCCAGCTCATGTTCAGCACCCCTGGAGGACCGTACTTGCGAAGCAGGTCTCCGTAGAACGTGAAAGCCTTGATGGCTTCGGGAGTATCCAGCGTCGCTTTGCCGTCCTTGTCGAAGGCTCCACCGAAGCTATAGAGGTAGCTGGAGAATTGCGTCACGGCGGGTGAGCGCTGACCTCGGGATACTATGCCGAACATCCCCTTGCCAGGGTTGTGGAAGTGCTTCGCGGCCGCCTCGAGCTCGGCGAGCGTCGTGGGGACCTTGATATTGTCCTTCTCAAACAGATCCTTTCTGTAGTAGATGATCTCCTGCTCAGTTACGATTGGTATCCCGGTCACGAAACCTTTCACGGTCTCCGCCTGAACCGCCGCCGGGAAGAAGTCAGCGAAATCCCAGTCTGCCTGTGTGAGCCTGGGATCGTCGATCAGTTTCTTGAGGTCGGTGTACCACCCGTTCTTGTGGAATTGCTTGGCTTCCTGAAGGGGTCTCTGCATGAACACGTCGATGGTGGACGTCCCCGAGGCGAACTCCACGGTCAGCTTCTGAGTGAGCTGATCCTCGAAATAAGACTCCGCGTTCACCTTGATGCCCGTGGCCTGCTCGAATTCGGGGATGAGGGGTCGGATCGCATCAGCCCAGGGATGGTTCGCGAGGACGACCCTGAGAGCCGTCCCCTTGTAGGGCTGCTGCGCGCCAGATGCGGCAGTGCCGACAGCCCCCAAGAACACGACGGCAACGCACAAGGTGACGAACCTCACATGCCACTTCATCGTGCTTTCCTCCCTTGCGTAGTGAACGTTCTCTCACGAGCTCCAGATTGCCTCGAATTCCCGGCGTACTGCTCCAACGCGGACGGCCGTCTCGTCAAGGCGTCCCACCGCACCGAGCGTTCTCCCTACGGTTCTCGTCACCTCCTTCCGTCAACTCCTTCCGTCAAGGTCGGCAGCGTCTCTATCTGGAGAGGAGCGGGAGACGTGAGCGCCTCGAATCCAGGCCTGCCCGCCAGTGTCTCCCACATTGCCTCGGACACCCAGATTCTCTCCAGTTGCAGGGTGTTATGGACTCTCACCACCCGGGCCCTTTCCGGACTTGTGCCGGTCAACGTGAGGAGGGCGAGCGCGACGGCATCGCGGGGCGTCGGCACCACCACGGGCAGTCTCGCGGACGCGAGGACCCTGGAAGTCACCGCGTTCGTGTACATCTCCACGAAGTCCACGCCGTCCAACACTTCCTGGGTTGTGATGTCGGCTACGCCGATTCCGCTGGCATTGCCGTGGGAGTCGGAAGTGAGCCCAAGGACGACTATCCGCTGCGCCTGAAAACCGTCCTCGCCGCTCATCGTCGGCTCGGAGTACCGTCCTGTCACGTTGGGGTCCATGCCATCCCCGCTGATGTCCTTCCCTATCTCATCCACTACCAGCACATCGCAAGAGTCGAAGAGAAACCGCCCCATCCTCTCCCGAGCTATCCGCAGTAGTTCGGGCTCGCGGCTCAGGATCTCTTCACTCGGTACCGCCTCTATGAGAGCCGTCTCTTGAGCGGCGTTTTCGACGGTGGCGACACCGAACAATACCCGTGCCCTCGCGAGGATCAACCGCGCCGCCGCGGGAAGCAGCTCTGGGAACCGGGAGAAGCCAGCCGCGTGGAGGACGCTGGCGCCCTTGTGCTTGCCCAGGCCTATGGCAAGCATTTTCACGAGGCCGCTCTCGATGGGGCCACGAAAACAAGTGTGCGGCTTGACCCTGTTGACGACTATGACCCCATCAGCCTCCCAGGCTTCTCGGTCGAAGTATACGGGCACGCCCGAGTCCAGGCGCCCCAGCTCCACTACGTCCATGGACGCCCGCACCTCGATCCCGAGCGCACGCTCGCTGATGCCGTAGTCGGCGAGGACCTGCCTCTGCCCTTCGGCCGTGGCGCCACTGTGGCTGCCCATCGCTGGAACGACGAACGGGACAGCGCCCTTCTCGCGCACTATCTCGGCTACTTCGGACACGATCTCGGGCAGGCCTGCGATCCCACGACTTCCAACCGCGATAGCCACTCGCCCGCACGCGGGTATCCTCGCGCCAAGGCCCGATAGTTCCAGCCCCCGGCGAAGCGTCGCACGGACATCGTCAACCTTGCTCCGGTCGAACGCCTGGCGGACCCACAAGCCCGTGGGCATGGGCACTTCGAGGCTGCGGAAACCCTCCGGCCGTAACCCCACAAGCGATCTTTCCGGATAGAGCCTACGCTCGAGACGATTCCCATCAAGCGCAGCCACGACACGACCTCCTGATGGCAGCCTCCGATGACGTCCTCACGCTGTTTCCGACCCCTGCCGCCTCAGTCACCGCGCCTCTGCGCGCTGTCGTCCATCAACTTGACGTACAGCGCCCTGTGCCTCGCCAAGCCTTCGAGATACCGCGAGTGCCTCGCGTCGTCAGGTGTGAAGACCATGCCGGTGGCGGCGGGAGGGTCCGCGCCGTCCCGGAAGGCCCCCAGCGCTCGCCACGCAACGAGCGCCGCCCCCCTCGCAGTCGGCTCCGGCTCTTGGGACTGCACAACCGGCCGCCCCAGCACGTCCGCAAGTATCTGTAGCCACACGCGTAATCGCGAGGCCCCTCCCGACGCGATGATAGTCCTCCCGTTTTCACCGGTGGCAGGGAGCCTGGCCGCTATCTCCGCGAACCTGTATGCCACTGCCTCAAGGCATGCTCGCACTATCTCTTCGGGGGTGGTCGCAAGGCTCATCCCCGTAATGGTGGCACGCGCTCCGGGATGCCATCCCGGGCTGCGTTCACCCGCCACAAAGGGCAAGACCGTGAGAGAGTGCGAGTCCGGCGCCATTGCGGCCACGGTCTCCTCCCATGCCGCCTCCCCGGCCACGCCCTCCCTCCCATTCTCCTGGCCGGGTTGAAGACGAAGGAGGCTCGTGAGCCACGCGAGGATGTTGCCGCCCTCGCTCAGCGCACCCCCAACCAAGCTCCGGCGACGGTCGACTTTGTACACCCACAACCCCGGGATCACGTGGGGATCGCCCTGTTCCACGACTCTGAGCGCGCCGCTCGTGCCAAGAGCGAGGGCGATGTTTCGTGAATCCCCAGCTCCGCTTCCGAGGTTGTGGGCGGCACCGTCTCCAATGGCCGGGAACCAAGGAACGTCCGCCAGCTCCGGCCAACGCTCTCTGAACCGAGCTTGTAGACCCGAAGCTGGCTCGTCCACGTCAACCAGGGGAGACAACTGCCCGGGTGAGATCCCCAGCAAGTCCAGGAGCGAGCCGTCCCATGCCAGACGCGCCCGGTCGAGCAACCCGGCCCACGACGCCACCGAGAAACTGCATCGCGCCCGGCCGAACAGCTGCGACTCGAGGTACTCCCCGATCGTCATCCACCGCGCGACTCGGCCGAACAGTTCAGGGCGCGTTCGCCTCAGCCAGGACAGCCGCACCGTCAAATAGCTGGTGTGTAGAGGACACCCCGTTCGCTCGTACACCTCCACGTGAGGCACGACATCCCTGAGCCTGGCGGCGTCCTCTTCGCCTCTCGTATCCGCCCAGGTGAAAAGGGGGGTGATCGGCCGGGAGTCCTTGTCCAGCCCACACACGCTCGACACGAAGGTCGCAATGGCGACACCACGCACTGAGGCGTTCTTGCTTGACGAGCCCAGAGACGCCAGAGCCCGTCCGCGCTCGAGCGTGGCGTCCACACAACCCCACACGCTCTCCGCCAGCTCCGCAACGTCTATCTCGCTCGCTCCGCTTGCGGACACCCTCACTCTCACGGGCGCCCGCGCCAGGGTTGTCGTCACAACGCGCGCGTGCGCATCCACCAACACGCTCCTCACAGCCGAGGTGCCCACGTCTATCGCCATTACGAACGGCGGCGCCGCTTCGCGGGAGTCCATTGCCTTTCCGCAGGCCTCTCCTTCATTCACCACGTGATATGCACCAACTCCAAGAGCTGTCGAGCGGGATCCCCCGATCTCCCCTCGATACGCCTAACCAAGACTTGCCACGGACCTCGCGGGATCCTCGCCCTTTGCCCTGCTCATCTCCGAGATGATAGCGCGCCGCACCCCCTCAAGGTGCTCCTGAAGGAGCCTCTGCGCCACAGAGACGTCTCCCTTCCGCATCGCCTCCAGTATGGCGATGTGCTCGTCCAGCGCCTCGTCCACACGCGCGTTGAGATTGCGCATGAGGTCCACTAGGGCAAGGATGCGTGCGGACAGGTCACGAAGACGCTTGTTGTTCGCCGCACCGATCATCTCCGTGTGGAACTTCCGATCCAGCTGCTCGAACATCCTGCGCCGCTCTTCGCCGCGCAGGGACCGGACGGCCCGGGTCTCTTCCAGAAGCAGTTCGATGTCTTGGGGTCGCATCACTCTCATCGCGCGCCGGAGGGCGTATAGCTCGATCATCTCCCGGATGTCCGCGATCTCCTCCACGTCCTGAGCTGACAGTTCCACCACGTAGTACCCAACGCGCGGAGCGAGCATCACCAAGCCCTCCTCGACGAGGGCGTTGAGGGCGTCCCTGACCGGCGTGCGGCTCACGCCGAATCGTTCCGCCAGGGAGTCCACGGCAAGACGGGCGCCGGGAAGGAGCCGCAGGGAAACAATGTCCTCTCGAAGGATGCCCCGTATTTGCTCAACAAGGCTGGTACTGACTATGCGTTCGTCCATGTTTCACCACCGAATACAATATATCACATATTATGCATTGGCTCAACGCTCTCCCCAAGAATTCTCATGGAAATCGCCTCCCCTCCCACCGCCGCGTCACGCGGCTGGGATGTCAGTCCAAGCCCTTGGCCGCAAGGCGCTCCCTGACCACCCTTTCCAGCTCATCCAAGCCCGCAAGCCCTGCGAACGCAGGCTTTCCGTCAACGTAGAGGTTCTCCTCCCCAAACCGGAGGGCGTCCTCGCGTGTGTGGACGACATACTCTTCGGTGGTGACCCTGTCAGAAATGGATCTTGCGTGGGCAAGGCGTGTCCGGTAGTAGCGAGCCATCCACGGGCACCTCGCGTTGAGGACCGCCTCCACCCTCACCTCACTGCCTGAGGACTCCGCTTTCCGCACGACAGGGACGAACGTGACCCTAGCGCCTGGGTCGGACGATCGCAGAAGGACGATGCCAGAGCCACCCCACCCAACCACGGCGAAGCCGAACCTCTCGAAGAACCCAGTGGGCATCCAGTCAGGGTAGGTAAGCACCGCCGTTCCCCGAGCTCTTTCCGAAGCCTTCAGGGCGAGCTCCATGAGGGATCTCGCGATTCCCCGACCTCTCGCCTTCTCGAGAACCCAAAGGCACCTGATGACCCACAGACCCTCCCCTTCCAGCGGAAGCGGGGCTGCCTCGATGGGCATGACCTCGACACGGCCGACAGGCTCTCCCTCCAGGAACGCTCCGAACACCCTCGCGCCCATCTCCAAGGCGTGCAGCTGTGCCGCGCGGCTCTCCTGCAGGAGCTTTGAGAGCTCGTCTGCACAGACTCCCGACGGGACGCACATCTGGTTCAGAGAGTCGATGTCCTCAGCCATGATCTCACCCAGTCTGACGCTCTCCATGTACCGCTTACCTCCTTTCCACGCTACAGTCCATCCTCCGGTTCCGCTGCGAAGCGGGTCCTCACGGGGCACCTTCCTCACGCGCCTCTTGCGGGAACCGCCGGCGGCCGAGAGGCCTTCCGACGATCTGCTATCCGACGCAAACCCGCGCGCGTACGATTCTCCGCGGACGCGCGCAAGTCCTTTCGTCGCCGGGATCGCATGCCGAGTGCTCCGTATCCCGGCGCGACATAGTGCTGCCGCAGCGGGGAAACCTACACGCGTGAAGTTGGGACTAGGATGTTTCGGGTCCCATGCGAGTCCGCCCGCAAGAGGTGTTCCAACATTGCCAGGGGAAAGAGCCCAACGCATTCGGCGCGGTCTCCCGCTCGTCCTCCTCGCGAGTTTCACCGTGCTGATGGTGAGGATGGCATTCGTCCAGCTCGTCATAGGAGAGGATCTGGCGGAGCTCGGCCGTGACCAGCGAGCAGTGATTCTCGCAAAGGTCCCGGCGCGTGCCCCGATTTACGATCGCAACATGCGCATACTCACGGGGGAGTTTGCGAGCAGGGCGGTGGTCGTGTTCCCGGACACAGTCAAAGCACGCGAGGCGGTGGCCCGAATGGTGGCACGTTTTACGGGCGGATCGTGGGAGGCTGTCCTGTCTCGTCTGGATTCCCCGGCTGCGATCTACACACAGGTGGCTGCGGAGCCCTTGAGAGACGGTCGAACCGATGGAATCGACCACGCGACCCTGGACGAGGCGTTCCGCGACCCTGGAGTTGTCATCGTCGAACAGGCCGTGCGCTACCACCCAGACGGCATCGGGGCTCATGTCCTTGGTTACCTCGACCCTTCAGGCACGCGTGGAATAGCCGGCGTCGAACGCCTCTTGGATCGGTACCTCGCTGGAGGGATCCCCGGCAGGATCGCGGTCTACGCCGACGCCAAGGGTCGGCCGCTGCGCGGCCTTGGTGTGCGATGGCTACAAGGAGAGTTCGTGGGAGGCGGGGTGCGGCTGACAATAGATCGTGACATCCAAGCCCTCGTGGAGGAGGTCATGGATGACTCGATCGAGCGGGGAGCGGTCGTGGTGATGGATCCACGGACAGGCGAGGTGCTCGCCATGGCGAGCAGGCCGACCTTTCGACCTGGCGACATCGCGTCCGCCGTCGGTGACCCTGCGGCACCCCTGTTGAACAGGGCCATAATGGCATATCCACCCGGCTCAGTGTTCAAAGTCGTGGTGGCCGCGGTCGCCATAGAGACCGGCGCGGCTTCGCTCTACGACACGTTCTACGATCCAGGGTACGTTGACGTCGGAGCCACGCGATTTCGGTGTTACGCGCACGAGCAGGGCGGCCACGGCATGATCGATCTCTTGGATGCCACCGCATACTCCTGCAACACGGCCTTCATCACCATCGGTCTACGAGTAGGCGCAGCGAGGCTGCTGGACTTCGCCGAGCAGCTGGGATTGGGCTCGACAACCGGGGTCGCGCTCCCGGGTGAACAGGCCGGCGTCATCCCGGAGGCGCAGTCGCTGTCGCCTCAAGACGTCGCGAACCTGGCCATAGGCCAAGGACGGCTCAGTATGACTCCGTTGCAGGTCGCCACGGTAATGTCCGTGATCGCCAACGGCGGACTGCTTCAGCGTCCCAGGCTCGTAAGGGAGGTGCTGCCCGGCAAAGCGCCCGACCGCCGTGCCTCCGGCCTTGTCGTGGAGCCCGCCGAGCCGGTGAGGGTGTTCTCTGAGGATACATGCCGACAGGTGGCCTCGATGCTCGAGGCCGTGACCAGACGGGGCACGGGGACCGCAGCGTGGGTGGAGGAGGGTGGTTCCGCCGGAAAGACCGGATCCGCGGAGACCGAGAAGGAGGACAGGACTGACTCGCCTACGTCCCACGCCTGGTTCGCGGGGTTCGCCCCTCTCTCGGAGCCAAGGCTCGTTATCGTGGTTTTCGTCGAAGAGGGCATGTCCGGCGGCAAGGCCGCGGCGCCCGTGTTCGCGCGCATCGCCCGCCGCGCTCTCGAGATCTATCGTCCCTCGGAATGACTCCAAGTGCGTCGGCGACAGGCGCTGGGCAGTCAGCGTCGCTCACTCACGTCACCTAAGGCCGGCCCCTGCGGGCGCGTCGGAAGGCGTGCGTGAGCTTGACGCCTACCGAGCACACGCTCAGTCTGCCGCCCGTTGCCTGAGAAGGCTGAGGGCCCGCTGATGCTCGCGGAAGGTGCGGCTGAAGACATGTCCGCCGTTGTCGTCTGCGGCGAAATAGAGGTACTCCACGTCTGCGGGGTGAAGGGCCGCACGAATCGACGACAGACCCGGCGACGATATGGGGCCGGGAGGCAAGCCAGGCACTATGTAAGTGTTGTACGGCGAGTCCACCTTGAGATCATCGAAGGTGAGGCGCTCCTTCCACGTCCCCAGGGCATACTGAACCGTGGCGCACGATTGGAGTGGCATGTGCCTTCGCAGTCTGTTATAGAACACCGCAGCCACGACAGGCCTGTCCTCGGGGAGTCGAGCTTCCCTCTCTACCATGGAGGCTATGGTCAGCACCCCATGGAGGCCGAGACCCCTCGCGGCCTCGGCCGCGTCGTCCGTGGCGTACTCCGGAAGCACCACCTCGGCGAAACGACATACCATGGCCGCGATGATGGCCTCCTCGGGGACTCCAAGCTCGACCTCGTAAGTGTCAGGGAAGAGATAGCCTTCCAGGTTCCCAGATAGCTCCATGCTGCCGGCATCCACCCGGAAGCCTTCCACTTGACCCGTGGCGAGGGCAAGGAACCTCGCCCGCGAGACGAGCGACTTCCTTTGGAGCAAGCTCGCAATCTCAGTGAGGCGATACCCTTCGGGGATCGTGAACCTCACTCGCTCCACGCGGCCTTCCGCAAGGGCCTCCAGGATCCCTAAGGTCCCCATCCTCGAGCTCAGACTGTAAGTCCCCGCTTTGAGCCCATCCTGGACACCGGAGAGCCGCGCAGCGGCCCGAAACGCGAATTCCGATCGGATCAGCCCTTCCCTTGCGAGCAGCTTCGCGATGTCTGAAGACGTCAGCCCTCTCTCGACCCGTACAGTCACCATCTTCCCTGAACCGAAAGGAAGGACAAGAAAAGCGGCCCACGTAAGGCAAAGCACGGCGAGGGCCATCACCGTCGCCGCCGCATACCACGCTCGCACCCCGGGTTTCGCCCGAGTCCCGGGGCCGGTCCCGGGAACGGCGCATGATGCGCCGGCGACGACGGCGTCCTCAGCGCCATCGTCCGTCGTTCGGACCTCAGTACCGGCCGCTTGGTGCTTCCTCGTCCTCCCCGCCGCGTCGGCGTTCCTCCTACCGAGAGGAGCGAACCAGCCTCCCGGCTTGCCTTGCCCTCCTCGGATGCCGCCTCTCACACGATCACGTTCCTGACGCTAGTCCGCGTTCTCAGTCCCTGTCTTCGTCCTCGTTCTCGTCGTCCTCAGAATCCAAGGCGTCATCTTCGTCTTCGTCCAGGTCCGAGTCATCCTCGTCTTCCTCTTCGAATTCGTCCTCGTCCTCACCCTCGTCGCAGGCTTCCTCCAAGTCCGCGCAGAGGGCTCCCGTCACTTTCTCGTATTCGTCGTCGTCCAGATCGACCAGGACCTCCTCGCCGTCCTCATCCGTCTCGACACGGAAGATGCACGCCTCGACCTCTTCGTCCTCCCGCGCCTCGCTGTCCGCGTCCGCGGGCACCAGAACTACGTAGGTATTCCCCTCAAACTCCATGACGTCTTCCACTGCGAAGGTCTCTTCCTCGCCATCCTCGTATACAAGGGTTACGACATCGTCGATCTCTGGCACTTGGGCCACCTCTCTTTCACATCCGAGTGTATCCATCTTGGGTCGTCGGGTCAATGCCCACCTTGGTCGCTGTCAGCCGCTATGCTCCCCACTGAGGCTGGCTTTCATTCCTCCCCCGCCCCCGGCCCTTCGGCCCCACCATCACGCTTTCCTTCGCCGGAAATGCCATGAACGCACGACCCCTGGCTCGCGCGTGTCTCTTCGTCGCCCGCACCGTCTTCACCGTCTTCTCCGACAGCCTCTCGGCTGTTGTCGAGATAGCCCTGGAGGATTACTGCGGCCGCGACCGAGTCCACGAGGCCCTTGCGGCGGCGCCTCGAGACGTCCGCCTCGATCAGGGCACGTTCAGCCGAAACAGTGGAAAGCCTCTCATCCCAGAAAACCACCGGCACCCCGGTGCAAGCCCCTAGGGCTTGCGCCAAACGTTTCGCTCGAGCGGCGCTTTCTCCGAGAGAGCCGTCCATGTTCTTCGGCAAGCCCACCACTACCTTGCCAACCTCGTTGGCACGCATTATCGATGACAGGTGCTCCACGTCCTCGCCGAGCGACCTCCTCCGGACCACCCCTGCAGGCTGCGCGACGACCGCCATCGGGTCTGAGAGGGCGATGCCGATGGTTCTCGTGCCGACATCAAGACACATGATCCTCAAAGCACGCTAGACCACCTTCATGCAGAACTCAGGACACGCCACCTGGCAATAACCGCAGAGCACGCACCGCGTCGTGTCCACCACGGCCCGCCCCGAACCACGCGATATAGTGAGCGCCCCGTGCGTGCACCTGGCGACGCATGTTCCGCAGCCGGTGCACCACGGCTCAATGATGAGCGCCTTGTTCTGGCGTGTGCGAGAGCGGAGCGCGTCGTCGGGGGTTCGACCCTCGAAGATGGCGAGGTCCATGCATAGCTCATCGAGGGTCTTCACTCCGACGGCTACCGAATCGACGAAGGGCAAGGCCAGCGTCCATGCGAGCGAGCCCTCCACGTCGCCGAGCAGGGCGCCGCCGCCCAACGCTTTCATGGAGTAGATGCCTTTCCCGGCAAAGCGCGCCTCCCGCACCGCCTCCAGCATGTCGGAGACCGTCCCATCGGCTATACCGATTCCCGACCTGTTCAGAAGGGGATGTATCACGTCTATTTCAGGCATCAAGGTCGCGGCTCTCACACAAGCCACATGATGGGTTGACACACCGATCGCCCGCACCTGCCCGGCCTGTCGCGCACGAACCAAGTACCGCAGGGCTTCTTGGTGCCCTTTCAAGGTGAGCGCCGACTCCTGCTCGTGAAGAAGAAAGATGTCTATGTGGTCTAAGCCCATGGACCGGAGCGCCCGCTCCACCGCCAGCCTCATCCCGTCATAAGTATAGTCGTAGGACTTGGAAGCGACCACGATTCGTTCCCGGTCGGAGGCCGACAGCCCGTCGTCTCCTGCGATCGCCTCACGGACATATTCGTATGTACCGTATAATTCGGCTGTGTCGATGAAATTGACCCCGGCTTCCACCGCCGCACGTATGAGCGATGCCCCCTGTTTCAAAGGCAACTTCGCCTGCAACGGCCCCATGGTCAAGGTGCCCAAGCACAACCTCGAGACGTGAAGTCCTGTGCTCCCGAGCGGTCTACGTTCCATGATCCGCGCTTCCGATCCCTCTCCGACCCTGATATCGCCCGACTTGACGATATGTGGCGGCTCTAGAGGCTCTTCGCCTCCGGCCGGCGCACGACCACCCGTATCCACAAGGGGAAGCGTGGTAAGCGTCCTGCGACGCCCCCAGCGGGCTGTATTGAGAACCCGGCTTCCCCATGCCGCTCCGAAAGCAAGGACTCGGCCTCACTGATGCTCATACCCGCGAGCTCCATCGCTAACTTGTCTACATCGACGCCTTCGGCGACAAGCGCGCGAGCGGCGGCTCGGATGACAGCGGTCTCGTCATCTACCCTCTTCACCTTACCCAGCCTCACCTCCACTTCAGGCGAGACCACACGAGCCTTGCCATCATCGAGCCCCAAACAGAATAGACCTCTCGCCACCCTCAACACGTCCTCTTCTCTCACGGCAAGCGCTTTGGCGTGGGTCCGGCAAGACGCGCGAAGCTGCGTGGACGGAGTAAGAGGAGCCTGGCTGAAAACCGGCTCCCCCAGTTCCGTGACGAGCGTCTCCCCAAGAACTCGAAAGCCCGCCGGCGCTCCTTCGACAAGCCTCGAGACGGCTGTCTTGGCAGCTTCCGCCGCGAGCCTCTTCCTGGCAGTCATGAGGTCGAGCGCGGACACCGCCGGTGTCACCGCATCCTCGCCACCCACAGTTGGCTCAGGATTCATCACTTTGAGGTGGGGCTTTGCCCCGTCCACCACCACCGTGATGCGCCCCGCCGCTACGTTCCCGTGCATCCCAGGCTCCTTCGCCTCCACGCTCGTCTTCGCCATCCCAGGATCAGCGTCAACGGTCACGCCCATGTAATGCCTCACGACGGACGCAGGAACGACTATGTCGGCCAGAGTGCGGAACCTCACGCCCGCCGCTGTGGCCACCACGGTGTCCCGAGGAACGCTCACGGGCCTCGGCGCATCGTTGATGAAAACCACGACCCCGCGCGCTTTCGTTGCTCCCGATCGGACCAATCCTGAAGCAGGCACCGTTGCTGATACCGTGAAAGAGGCCTGTACGACACGGGCCGGCACACAAGCGCCCTCAACGTCGATCTCGGTTGCGGCCATCGACGCCCTTATCTCGAACTCGCGGCGCACCTCCGATTCAGGTGCGGAGATCGCCACGGTTGCTCTCGGCCAAAGCATATACAGCGTCGCAAAGACGGACAAGGCGGTCAGGCCGACGACCGAGGCAAAACCTCTCCCCAGCCCCACCTGCGTCGGCAACCTACCGCCCGACCTCCCGAACCGGCCCGCCTTTCCGCGACTGCGTCGAGGCGTCTCCCGTGCGTCCCTGGTCCCCGTTTCGAAAGCCTCAGCCGACCTTGTCACGCCTATCTTCCTTCGAGATAGTACCTGACGAGTTCCTCGATGATCTCGTCCCGCTCCAGCTTCCGCACGAGGTTTCGGGCGCCTTTGTGGCTCGTTATGTAAGTGGGGTCCCCCGACATCAGATACCCGACGATCTGATTCGTAGGGTTGTACCCCTTCTCCTTCAAAGCCTGGTAAACCTCGAGCAGCAGCGCTCTGGCGCTCACCACGTCCTCAGGAACGACCCGAAACGTCTGAGTCTCATCAAAGGGCCCCTTCATCTCGGCGTCACGCCCCCCTGGCGCCGGCTTTGCCGAACGCCCCCCGTATTGACCCACCGAGCGTCTGTCCTGGATGACCCCGCGCTCAGTGCAGTAGCGCCCGCTCTATCGTAGCCATCGCTTTCCCCAGCGCGTCCTTCAGCTTGGTGACGTCCCTTCCGCCCGCCTGTGCCATGTCAGGACGTCCGCCACCGCCTCCGCCAGCAACTTCAGCCGCGGCCTTGACGATGTCGCCCGCGCGCAGGCCTCTGTCTATGAGATCTTTGGTGACCGTCGCCACAAACAGCACCTTACCCGAGGATCGAGACCCGAGGACCACGGCACCCGAGTGGACCCGAGCTCGAAGACCGTCTGCCAGCTCGCGCAGCGCGGCCGGGTCGAAGATCTCCGTCTCGGCCACGACGATCTTGGCTCCATCGACCTCGACCGCGCCCGCGAGGAGCGCGTCCACCTGCGACAGAGTCATCTTCGCTCGAAGTGACTCAATCTCTTTCTCACGTGCGCGGAGCTCCTGGGCCATCCTGGCCAGTTTCTGCGGAAGCTCCTCGGGTCGGCTTCTGACCTCTTCCGACGCCCTCTCCAGCAGCGTCTGCTGCGACCTCAGGAACTCGAGGGCGGCCCTTCCTGTCACGGCTTCCACACGTCGAACCCCTGCGGCCACCGCGGTCTCCGACAAGATCTTCACAAGCCCGATCTCGCCCGTGCGGCCGACATGCGTGCCGCCACACAGCTCGTTGCTGCAATCAGCTATCCCAACGACACGAACCCGTTCACCGTACTTCTCGCCGAACAATGCCATGGCCCCTATGGCCTTGGCCTCATCGAGCGTCATTTCCACCGGTCGGACAGGCACGTCTGCCAGCACCCAGCCCAGGACCATGTCTTCCACCTTGCGAATCTCTTCGTCCGTCATTGCCGAGTGATGGGAGAAATCAAACCTGAGCCGGTCGTCAGCAACGAGAGAGCCGGACTGGAACACATGATCACCGAGAACTCTCCGGAGCGCGGCATGCAGGAGGTGCGTGGCAGTGTGGTTTCGGGCTATCGCGAGGCGGCGTTCCCCGTCAACCTCTGCCTTCACCACGTCGCCCACGGCGATGCCGCCGTCCTCGACAGTGGCGTTGTGCACTGTGATAGCATCCGACGCCCGAACGGCCGTCGTGACCCGGGCCCTTCCAGCTTGCCCCGTTATGGTCCCCGAGTCTCCCACCTGCCCGCCGGCTTCCCCGTAGAAGGGCGTGACGTCGAGCACGATCTCCACGGTTTGCCCTATGTCCGCGCGGCTCACAGGCTCGCCGTCGACGAAGAGCGCTGACACCCTCGCGTCCGTCGAAGTCGTCTCGTACCCAACGAACTTCGTGGAAAGCCCGGACAGAGCTTGTGCCTTCGCCGTGGACAGATCGCCCATGTACCCGAGATCCTGCCGTGCAGCGCGCGCCCGCTCGCGTTGCTCTTTCATGGCGGCGGCAAACCCCGCCTCATCCACGGTCATGCCGCTCTCTTGGGCGATCTCCCGCGTGAGCTCCGCAGGAAAGCCAAACGTGTCGTAAAGCCTGAACGCTTCCTCCCCGGGGACCTCGTTCTTTCCCGCACTCCTGAGACCCTCAATGACATCCTGAAGGATGCTGGTACCCTGGTCTAGTCTGTCAATGAACCGCTCTTCCTCGATGGACAGGGTCTTGCGTATGTGATCTCTTCTCTCCACGAGCTCCGGGTACACTCCGCCCATGACGGAGGTTATGACGTCCGCGACGTCGGCGAGGAACGCCCGCGTGATGCCAAGGAGCCTTCCGTGGCGCACGGCGCGCCGAATCAGCCTTCGTAGAACGTATCCTCTTCCTTCGTTGGCAGGCAGCACCCCGTCAGCCACCAGAAAGGTCACAGCTCGCGCGTGGTCGGTGATGATCCTCACCGAAACGTCTGCGTCTCTTCCGTGCTCGCTGTCGCCTTTCCGCCGGCCTCGCTCCCCGTACACGACTCCACCCAACTCAGCGACCGCACGAGTCACGGGAGACACGGCGTCTGTGTCGAACACCGTGGGCACGCCCTGCATGACCGCGGCTACCCGATCAAGCCCCATCCCGGTATCGATGCCCTTCCGCTCCAGTGGAATGTAGTTGCCCGCCTCGTCGTGATGGAACTGTATGAATACGAGGTTCCATATCTCCATGAACCTGTCACAATCGCAGCCAAGCTCGCATCCGGGCCTTCCGCAGCCGAACTCCTCGCCCCTGTCCACGTGTATCTCGGAGCACGGGCCGCAGGGACCTACGCCTATCTCCCAGAAGTTGTCCTTCTTCCCAAAGCGCTTAATGCGCTCCGACGCGACCCCCACATCCTTGTTCCAAATCTCGAATGCTTCGTCATCGTCAAGGTATATCGTCACCCACAGCCTGTCCTCCGTCAGGCCCAGGTGCCTGGTGACGAACTCCCAGGCCCATGGGATCGCTTCTTTCTTGAAGTAGTCGCCGAACGAGAAGTTGCCCAGCATCTCGAAGAACGTTAGGTGGCGAGCCGTCTTCCCGACGTTATCTATGTCCAGGGTCCGCACGCACTTCTGACACGTCGTCACTCGCTGCGATTCGGGCTTCGCCGTGCCAAGGAAATAGGGCTTGAAGGGGACCATGCCAGCCCCTGTCAGGAGAAGCGTCGGGTCGTTCCTCGGTATGAGCGAGGCACTGGGCAGAGGCTTGTGCCCTTTCCCGATGAAGAACTCCCTGTACATGTTCCGAATCTCGCTGGTGGTGAAAGCCCTAGTCCCCGGTCTGACCTGCACAGCCCACATCCTCCCAGATCCAAGTTACCTTTATCATAGCGAATCGAACAGGGGGTGTCAACGCGACGCCCGCCGCGCCGCCAGCGCTACGCAGCCACAACATGAACGGAGTCGGCCCATCCCACTCCCGGGGGTCACGAGACCAGCCTGTCATGGAGGTATCTGAGTATGACCTTCACGACTGCCGCGGCTGGCACTGCCAGGAGGATCCCTGTGACCCCGAAGAGGTGACCGCCCGCGAGGACGGAGAATATCACTGCAACTGGATGAAGGCCCACCTGCTCACCGAGGATGTTCGGTCCGACCACGGCGCTCTCGAGCTGGTTCACGAGGACGAACAGGATTATCACATAGATCACGAGCACCGGCGACTCCAGCAGGGCGGAGATGACGGCGGGGATGGCCCCTATCACGGGGCCGAAATAGGGCACGATGTTGAAGATCCCGGCAACGATCCCGATCACCAACGCGAAGTCCACCCCGATGATGGACAGTCCCAAGAAAATGAGCACGCCGACCACCGCAGACACCAGGATCTGCCCCCTGACGAACGATCCCAGTGCCTGATCCACCTCGATGAGCAAGCCCACCACTTCGCTGCGCCATCTCGAGGGTATCCACGACAAGAGCCACATCTTGATCTCGGGGAAATCCATTGTGAAGTAGAAGGCCAGGACAGGAACGAGAATGAGCATGGTCATCTTGGGCAGGAGGCCGGGAAGAGCGCTCACGAAACGTCTCGCGAAGTCCGCCACCCCTTCCTCGGCCCTTCGGATGCCGTCGTCCACCGCGCCTTTCAGAGGCTCTGGTATGTTGAACCTGTTGAACCTCGTGTAGAACGCGACGAGCCTCGCTTGAACCCGCTGAGCCTGTTCGGGCAGCACGTCGGTGAGAGTCTCGAGCTGCGTGAGTAGCCTGGGAAACAGGTATACGCCCACAAGAGTGACGCAGAGCGTGAAGCCCACGTACACTACCAGGGTGCCGGCGCTTCTTGGCGCTCCCCGCTTTTCCAAGTAGGTTACCAGGGGATTCATGAGATACGAGAGGCCCAACGCGAGAACGAACGGCGCGAGCACGGCCCTCACCCGGAACAGGAACAACGCTACGGCCGCGACCAGGAGCACGTGGAGGAGCCATGGCAGGGCCCGGGACACCCATTCACGCCCTCGGGGGGTGACACTCCTATCTGCATCGTTCTCAGGCATGCGCGAGGCTCATCCCTCTACCTGCCGCCCACTGATCTCCTCTGGTGGAAACGCGCCGGGGCGCGTCAAGGCACCCCGGCTTGCCTAGTCGGCTCTGCCGAGCCTGAGGCGCCTCCCGGCTGCGCGGGTTTTCTCGCCCGCACCGACGATGCTCCTGCCCACCTGCGTGACCATTCGCCCCGCGGCTTTCGTGACCATGGCGCGCGCGGAACGAGCGGCGCGCATGTCCTCGGAGTCGGCGCCCATAAGAGTCCGTGCGCGAGCCCTGCGTGACCTGACATAGAAGTAGGCTCCTATGGCGGCGCCCGCCGCGCTACCAGCTATGATCGATCGCCAAAACCTGTTCATGCCAAACGCCTCCCTTTCAGGAGGCTAGTATGCCCCAATAAGGTGAGAATAATGGCCCAAGTGACCCAAGCCGCCCTCGCGTCGCCGGCGCTCACCTGCGGTCGGCTCCGGCTCGTCGCCATGATGCGCGTAGCCGTTTGGATATGACACCACCGCCTACCACGACGTCCCCGTCGTAGAACACCACTGATTGCCCGGGCGTGGCGGCTCTCTGTGGGGTTACGAAGCGCACCTCCACCGTCTCCGCCGCCTCGGCCGGGCCCGCTTCGCCCACTTCATCACGGAGGGGGCCCACTTGACTTAGCTCAGGGCCTGCTCGCTCGTCCCACCGCGCCGCGGCCTCTGACACCGGCGCCACCGTCGCGCTGACGCCCGGAGTGCGGTACCTGATCTTGGCCTCCACTCTTATCGGTGCTTCGAGCCTGTCGAAGGGTATCCAGTTGAGGCCTTGCGCCACGAGCCCCGCGTCCAGGAGATCGCCGGCTTTGCCCACTACCACGGCGTTCTCGGCCGGGTCGATGTCGACGACGTACAATGGCTCCGCCGAGGCGATCCCGAGGCCTTTACGCTGGCCGATCGTATAGAACGCCACGCCCTCGTGCTCGCCAACGACGTTCCCATCGAGATCGAGGATGGGCCCGTGCTTTGCGATCCCTGGGAGGTATTCTCTCAGGAAGCGCCTGTAGTCGTTGTCCGGAATGAAGCATATCTCCTGGCTCTCACGCTTTTCCGCAACGGGAAGCCCAAGAGACGCTGCCATGCCGCGGACCTCGTCCTTGGTGAAGTCGCCGATTGGAAAGAGCGTGTGGGCAAGCTCGTCCTGGGTCATCGAGTACAGTACGTACGTCTGATCCTTTTGCGGATCCTTGGCTCTGAGCAGCAGCCACCGCCCCGTCTCGGGGTCCTTGCGAACCCTGGCGTAATGTCCCGTGGCGACGAAGGCGGCTCCCATCTCTCTTGCCTTGCGGAGAAGATGCCCGAACTTGATGCGCTGGTTGCACCTTATGCAGGGATTCGGCGTGCGGCCGGATGCGTACTCTCGCGCGAAGTATGTTATTACCTCTTCCTCAAACCTCTCCCGGAAATTCAGCACATAATACGGAATGCCTATAATGGCGGCTACCCGGCGCGCGTCCTCGATCGCTGCCAGCGAGCAGCATCCGCCTTCGCTCTCGCCTACCGGCAGAAACCCCGGCCACACCTGCATGGTCGCACCGATGACCTCGAAGCCCCTCTCTTTGAGCACGGCCGCCGCGACGGAGCTGTCGACCCCGCCGCTCATCGCGACGAGCACGCGCTCCCGCCCGCCCACCTTCTCAGCCCCAGGCGCGCGACTCACCGACTCTCGCCAGCCACAAGCCTCTTCTCGCCCTCGGGGGCGACGGCGCGCTTTTTCGCCAAGTAGTCCTCGATTGCCTTGTGGAGCGCGTCCGCCGCAAGGTTCGAGCAGTGCATCTTGTTGGCGGGGAGTCCGTCCAGGGCCTCCGCCACCGCCTTGTTGGATATCTCCATGGCCTCTTCGAGCGTCTTGCCCTTGACCAGCTCCGTCACCATGCTGCTCGTGGCAATGGCCGCGCCGCACCCGAAGGTCTTGAACTTGGCCTCTACTATCCTGTTGTCCTCAACCTTTATGGACAGCTTCATGACATCGCCACAGATCGGATTGCCAACCATACCCACTCCGTCGGGATTCTCCACTTCCCCCACGTTCCTTGGGTTCGTGAAGTGGTCCATCACCTTCTGTGAGTACACGCGCTTCATCCCCTCTCCTCTCCGAGTCGCGACACGGGCAGACCGCGACGAATCTCGCGCCACGAAGCGGCCATCGTCCGCTCCGCTGCGATCGCGGGCACTTCCCGCATCCGCCCCGTCGCCGACCTTCGCTCCACCGTCGTCCTACGCCATGTCCCGCCGCGCCCCATCGCATCGAGCCGCTGGCTGCTGGCAAGCGCCGGGACGTGCCGCCACGCATGCGCCCGCTAGTGCTTGGCGGCGGGCTCGGGCGCTCCGGCGCACTTGTCGCAAGCGCCTGTCGCCGATCCGAGCTCTTGTCCGAACGGGGACATCGCCCGCAGCTTCTCCACTATCGCCGGCAAGTGCCCGAGGACGTAGTCAACTTCCTCTTCCGTGTTGTAGCGGCCTAGCGTCAGCCTGAGCGAGCCGTGCGCGACTTCGTGGGGAACGCCCATGGCTAGCAGCACGTGAGATGGCTCGAGCGACCCCGACGTGCACGCGGACCCGCTCGACCCGCACACGCCAAGCATGTCTAGGTTCAGAAGAAGCGATTCGCCCTCGATGAACTCGAAGCAGAAGCTCGCGTTTCCTGGGAGCCGCCTGGTCGGATGTCCGTTCAGCCTCACATGCCCGATGCGGTTCATTACCCCTTGAATCAGACGGTCGCGCAACCGGGATACCCGCTCCATCTCGGCGTCCATTTCCTCGGCGGCGAGCTCGAGCGCTTTCGCGAGTCCCACGATGCCCGCCACGTTCTCGGTGCCCGCCCTTCTGTTGCGTTCCTGTGCGCCGCCGTCGATATACCGCTCCATCCGCACGCCCCGCCTGACGTAGAGCGCCCCAACACCCTTTGGGCCGTAGAACTTGTGTGCTGAGAGAGACAGCAGGTCCACGCCCAGGCGCTTCACGTCGATGGGTATGTGCCCCGCGGTCTGGACGGCGTCGGTGTGGAGGTAAACGCCGTGCCTTTTCGCGATCTCCGCTATCTCCTCGATGGGCTCGATCGTGCCCACCTCGTTGTTGGCGTGCATTATCGAGATGAGAATCGTCTTGTCGGTTATGGCCGCCTCAACGTCAGCGGGGTCGACCATCCCGTATGCGTCCACTGGGAGGTATGTCGCGCGGAACCCGTGCTTTTCCAGGCGCTTCACGCTATCGAGGACCGCGTGGTGCTCGATGGACGACGTTATTATGTGGTTGCCCCTCTCCCTGTTGGCGAAGGCCACCCCTTTGATCGCCGTGTTGTCCGCCTCGGTGCCGCTCCCCGTGAATACTATCTCCTTCGGGTCAGCTCCCAGGATCGCCGCGACCCTTTCGCGCGCTCCATCCAAGGCGGCTCTTGAAACGCGGGCTATCCCGTAAATGCTCGACGGGTTTCCGTACTCGTCGCCAAGGTACGGCAACATAGCTTGGACCACTTCCCGGCGGGGCTGGGTGGTGGCCGCATTGTCAAAGTATATAGTCCTCACTTGATATCAGCTCCTGCTCACTGTGGTACTCAAGGGCTGGGAGCGTCGACCGTCTAGCGCCTCTGCTCCTCGGGACCCTTGCCTGCCTCGAGCGGCATGGGGTTCAATCTCTATCTCGGCGTCACCAACTCATAGTGTTGCCACCCGACCTCTCGCTTACCGCGACACCGCACGGCTCAAGAGACGCCCTCCGATCGGGCCCGGGCATCCCCTCGTGTTCCCACGGATACGCTAGCGCAGCCCGGCGCCGCTTTGCACGATCCGCACCGTCCGGCGGCGAATCCCGCAGCCTCGTCGCAGAGGTCACTGAGGCTGATGGAGTCAAGCACCCTGTTCATGCAGTCCTTGAGCTTCTTCCACACGAGACGCATAGTGCACTCATCCGCTCGCTCGCACGTTTCCGCCGGGTCTCCGTCGGCCACGCATTCAGCTGGGTCTATGGGTCCCTCGAGCACCCTCACTATGTCGCCGATGGTGATCTGCGACGGAGGCCTCGCGAGCTCGTAGCCGCCCTGCGCACCTCGCGAGCTCGTCACGAGGCCGGCGCGCCGCAAGCCCGCCATGAGCTGCTCGAGGTAGTGCTCGGAGACATCCTGACGCTCCGCGGTGGATTTCAGGGAAACGGGGCCTTCACCGTAGCGGAGGGCAAGGTCGTACATTGCCCGCACGCCGTACCTGCCCCGCGTGGACAGCCTCACCGCTCTCACCCTCCCTGTGTCAAAGTCCCGCCCGGGAAAGGAATTCCGACTAAACTCGTTGGGATTTCAACACCACTATAGCATGATCGGGGAGTCGTGTCAACGGCGCCGCCTGTGTCATCGCGCTCTAGTCGCGGCTCCTCCGCCCACCCGCCTCGAACGTACCTCAGCCGACCGGACAGCTCGTGCGTCCCGCGCGGCGCTTCAGATGCCGCGCTATTCGTTCGCTCTCACTGCCCCTCGCCATTTGGCGAGACGGTCCGCGATCTGCCTTTCGTACCCGTTCGACGACGGTTCATAGTACACCCTACCGAGGAGGGTATCGGGAAGATACTGCTGCGTTACGAAGTGACCTGGGAAGTCATGGGGATACTTGTACCCGACGCCGTGGCCAAGCCGAGCGGCACTCCCGTACGAGGCGTCCCTTAGGTGAGCAGGCACCTCTCCCGACCGTTCTTTCCTCACGTCCTCGGTCGCGCGCCCGATGGCGACACACGCTGCATTGCTCTTCGGGGCGGTGGCAACGTAGATGGCGGCCTGGGCCAAGGGCAGCTTTGCCTCGGGCCATCCCACAAACCTCACTGCCCAGCATGCGGCACACGCGACGAGAAGGGCGTGCGGGTCCGCACACCCCACGTCCTCGGCTGCCTGTACCAGTATTCGCCTGGCGATGAATTCGGGGTCCTCGCCAGCTTCCACCATCCGTGCAAGCCAGTAAATCGCCGCATCAGGGTCTGATCCCCTCATGCTCTTGATGAAGGCGGATATTGTGTCGTAGTGCGCGTCGCCGTCGCGATCGTATGCGAGAGCGCGTCTCTGGATGGAGTCCTCCGCCACCTGGAGAGTGATCCGCCGGACGCCGCGCGCGTCAGGAGGCGTGGTGAGAACCGCGAGCTCGATGGCGTTCAAAGCGGATCGCGCGTCGCCGTTCGCCATGCTGACTATGTGATCGAAGGCGTCATCATCGATCTCAACGGACAACCCTCCCAATCCGCGCTCGCTGTCTTCGAGGGCACGGCGGAGGATAGCGGCAATGTCCGCATTTGTGAGCGGTTCCAGCCGGAACACCCGCGACCTGGACACGAGGGGCGCGTTGACCTCGAAGAAGGGGTTCTCCGTGGTGGCTCCGATGAAGATGACGATTCCGTTCTCCACCGCGGGAAGGAGCACGTCTTGCTGGGATCGGTTGAACCTGTGAACCTCGTCGATGAACAGAATGGTTCTCTTCCCGTGCATCCCCAGCCTTTGCTCCGCCTCGGCCGCGACCCGTCTTATGTCGGCTACGCCTGCCGTGACCGCGTTGACCTGCTCGAAGTGGGCTCTTGTCATGTTCGCGATCACCATTGCAAGGGTTGTCTTGCCGGTCCCCGGCGGCCCATATAGGATTATGGACGCAAGCCGGTCCGCCTCGATGGCCCTCCGAAGAAGCCTGCCAGGGCCAATGATGTGATCTTGTCCGACGAACTCGTCCAGGTTCCTCGGACGCATCCGCGCAGCGAGCGGCGCATCGCGCCGCAACGTCTCCCTAGCCTCGCGACCGAACATGTCGACGTCCACGTCCGGATACACCTCCGGTAGCCTCGTCCGGTAGCCCCCGATCGGGCGCTGCTTCTCGTGAGCCGCGTCGGGTGGGGCGAGCGTGTGTTCCCATTGTCATTGTTGCACACCAGAGCCCGTGTTTCAATGCACCGCACGCTACACGCGCACGCTTCCGACGCGAGGCTTGCGGAGGGTCTTGAGTGGCAGGGATTACCGCGGCGCGGTGTGCCGCGGCACGGCCTTCGACCATCGCGTGAGCGCAACGAGAAGAAAAAGAAGACCCCACCGTGCCGTCTTACCGGTAACATCTCATATCCCTGCGCCCTGCAGGTGGGTGCCCTCCCAGGTGGTTTACGTGTCCGCACCACCGCGGCATACGCGCCGCACCCGGAGGCCGGGCTCCCTTTCATATGGTGTTGGAACAGAAGTTACCAGCACCACATCGCACACGGTAGGGTCCATGGCTCTTCATTTGTGCACCACGGTAATGATACCACAGGACTCAGCGGATTTCAAGATTCTTGCGCGTCACCGGCAGCGGCAGCTCTCTCCGCGTCTACGACCTCTATGTGAAGCTCTTTGAGCTGTTCTCGGGATACCGGTCCTGGCGCCCCTGTCATCGGGCATACGGCGCGCTGCGTCTTGGGGAACGCGATGACATCTCGTATGGTCTTGCGGCCTGCGAGGAGCATCACTACCCGGTCGAACCCAAGCGCGATGCCGCCGTGAGGTGGCGCGCCGTACTCGAACGCTTCCAGCAGGAACCCGAACTTGTCCTGCGCTTCCTGCGGTCCGAGGCCGAGAGCCCTGAATATCCTCTCCTGAATGTCGCGCCGATGCACCCTTATGCTCCCACTCCCGAGCTCCACTCCGTTCATGACAAGGTCGTACATGTTGGCGCGCACTTCCAAGGGACTCGTCTCGAGGAGGTCAAGATCCTCGCCCAGTGGGGCCGTGAACGGGTGGTGAACCGCCACGATCCTCCCCTCCTCCTCGCTGAACTCCAGCAGGGGAAAGTCGACGACCCATGCGAATCCGATCGTGTCTTGGGGAATCATGCCCAGCCTCGATCCCAGGTGAAGGCGCAACCGGCCCAAGACGTTCTGAACCACGGGGCGGGGCCCGGCTGAGATCAGGATGAGATCCTGGTCTGCAGCGCGAGTCAGCCGCGCTATCTCCTGAAGCTCCGCATCGGACAGGAATTTGCCGACGGCTGAGCGGAACTGGAGACCGCCCCCCTCGCCCTGGGACACCGCGATCGACACGAGCCCCTTGGCACCGAACGTCTTCGCCAATTCCTCGAGCTCATCGATGTCCCTGCGCGAAAAGCCCGCGCAGCCCGGCGCCACTATGGCAGCCACCTTGCCGCCTCCCGCCACGGCGTCGCGGAACACCCTGAACGCTGATCCCCCCACAGCCTTGCCGATGTCGAACAGCTCCATGCCGAACCTCGTGTCGGGCTTGTCCGATCCATACCTTTCCATGGCTTCCGCGTAGGACAGCCGCGGGAAAGGCGTAGCCACGCGGAGCCCCAGGGTTTCCTCCATGCATGCGGCCATCATGTCCTCAGTTAGGGCTAGCACGTCGTCGCGATCCGCGAAAGACATCTCGATGTCTATCTGCGTGAATTCCGGTTGCCGGTCGGCCCTGAGGTCCTCGTCTCGAAAGCACCGCGCGATCTGGAAATAGCGGTCGAACCCGGCCACCATGAGAAGCTGCTTGAAAAGCTGCGGCGACTGCGGCAGGGCGTAGAACTTGCCTGGGTTGAGCCTGCTGGGCACGACATAGTCCCGCGCTCCCTCGGGCGTGCTCTTGATGAACATCGGCGTCTCAACCTCGATGAACCCCCGCGAATCAAGGAACCGCCGCACGGCCATGGTGAGCTTGTGCCTGAAGATGAGGTTGCGCTGCATGTCAGGCCTGCGGAGGTCGAGGTACCTGTACCGAAGCCGGAGCAACTCGTCCGCGTCGAGATCCTCCGCGATGTAGAATGGAGGAGTCTTCGACTTGGATAGGACCTCGACCCCATCGGCCACGACATCGACCGTCCCGGTGGGGATCGACGGGTTCTCGGTCCCGGGCGGGCGCCTTTCGACCGTGCCCCAGACCAAGATGACGTCCTCGCTGCCCAGTTTCTCCGCTGTGTCGTGGGCGTCCCTCGCCACCATTGGGTTGAACACGATCTGGACGAGCCCTGAGCGGTCCCTAAGGTCGATGAACACGAGACCTCCCAGATCCCTTCGCCTGGCAACCCACCCGGCCACCGTAACCCTCTCCCCAACGACACGCTCGGAAAGCTCCCCTGCCATGTGCGTCCTCTTCTGCATTAGCCTCACTTCTCCGTGCATCCGCCTGGAGTCTTGGTCCAGCGGTTGATACCCTGTGCCTCGTCGCGATAAACCTCGCCCGGCGCCGACCCGCGACCGGGCGCGCCGGGCCTTTCAGAGGTTCCCCTCGTCTGTCGCCTACCTTCACTCTCCCACCCTGAAGACGGCCTGACGCCGGGGGCTGGATGGTCGCCGCCGGTCGTCCATCACCCTACCGCCAATCTACCGCGCCGTTCCCGCCTTCCGAAAGGACTCTCACGAGTTCGGAGAGAGCCACCCTGGACTGCTCGCCGGTGGACATGTCTTTCACGGTCGCCATCCGAGCCTCCAACTCCTCCGCTCCAAGGATGACGACCTTGCGAGCTCCACACCTGCCAGCATGCTTCATCTGAGCCTTGAGGCTCCTATTCATGTAGTCGAGGTCCGCGGGCACCCCCCGCGCGCGAAGGGCGTTCACGAGCCTGAACCCCTCTGCCCTGGCCTCCATGCCCACGATTGCGACGAAGACCACGATGCCCGCGCCTGTTTCCGCCTCCACCGGCGGTGAGCCCAACGCACGGAGAACCATGACTGCTCTCTCGATCCCCGCCGCGAACCCCACCCCAGGGGTGTGCTTCCCGCCGAGGTCCTCGGCGAGCCCGTCGTACCGTCCCCCGCCGCCCAGCACGTCCTGGGCGCCGAGGCTGCCGTGGACCACCTCAAAGACGGTCTTGGTATAGTAATCGAGTCCGCGCACGATGCGCGAGTCGATCTCGTGGTCAAGCCCCAGATTCTCAAGATACCTCGTAACATCGTCGAAGTGCTTTCTGCATTCTTCGCACAGGAAGCCGAATATCGTGGGCACGTTCCCCGAGATCTCGCGGCACGTCTCATTCTTGCAGTCAAGGATGCGGAGCGGGTTGCGCCCCAGCCTACGACGACAATCAGGGCAAAGATCGTCCGCCCGTGCCTCCACCGCTCTCGCTAGGGCTTCCTTGTAGCGAGGCCGGCACTGGGGGCAGCCTATGGAGTTGAGATGAACCACGAAACCGGATAGCCCGAGACGTCTGTACACATCGACGAGTATCGAGACGACCTCGGCGTCGAGGGCAGGGTCGGGCGAGCCTATGGCCTCCACACCGAATTGCGTGTGCTGTCTGAACCTCCCCGACTGGGGACGCTCGTAACGGAACATGGGACCGATGTAGTACATCTTCACCGGCTGCGGCAGCGTCCTCATGTTGTGCTCCAAGTACGCGCGCATACACGGGGCCGTGCCCTCGGGGCGCAACGTCATGCTTCGTCCGGCCTTGTCTTCGAAGGTGTACATCTCCTTCTCGACTATGTCAGTGACAGCGCCCACCCCGCGCTCGAAGAGCTCAGTGTGCTCAAAGATGGGTGTACGGATCTCTCCGTATCCCGCAGCTCGACACACTTCGCGCACCGCTCTTTCCACACGGAGCCACAACTCCGACTCCCCTGGAAGGATGTCGGCGGTACCCCTCGGCGCTTTCAACTCGCCCATCGGCCGGCCTCCTCGATCTCAGCAGATTCTGCCACATCAGGCGCGGGACGCACGGACGTCTCGACTCCCCGGCGCTCCCGACCACCTGGGGCGTCAGACGCTTCGGTCCCGGTGGCATCTGAACCGACAGACACCGCCCCGAATTAGCTCCCGTTCGGAGACCCGGAGCCTGATCCGGTAGGAGCCTTTGCCGCACCGCTCCTGCGTTCCAGCAACCCTCTGATCTCCGATACTTTCTCGTTCTCAGCTTTGGCATCGTCATTCATGCCCATGCTCTGAAAGAGCGACTCGAGGCGAATGTGCAGGAGGATGTCAAGCCCGCCGTGTTCGGAGGCCGCTTTGAGCTCATGCCTGGCTTTCTCGCGAGCGCCAGCGTCCCGGTACACGGTTCCCAGGAGGAGCCTGATGTACGGCTCCTCCGGATAGACGTCCCGCGCCTTTTCCAGAGCTTGCGTCGCCCCGGCGAGGTCTTTCTTTCCGAGGTGTGCTTGGGCGAGCCCGACATAGAGATAAGCGTTGTCAGGCTGTTTCTTGATGGCCTCGCCGTACTCGGCGATGGCTTCGTCATATGCTCCCTCTTGGAGCTTTTTCACGGCCCGTATCTCAGGGTCGAATATCTCTATCTTGGCGTTCTTTCGCAGGCCATCAAGCCACGCGACGAGGGCGTCCTGCCTCGCCTCGGCCTCGAGCCGTTCTCGTATTCCCGCCCTCTTTCCTTCGAACTCCTGTCCCTCCGCCGGCTTGCCCGTCTCCTTAGTATACGCCGCCTTGACAGCGTCTTCAGACACGGAGACACTGGACGTCACGAGCGAGAACATGGTCTGCACGGCCAGAGAGTCCCGAATCTGTCTCTTGAGATCGCTCGCCGTGAGATTGTTCTCTTTGAGAGCTGCGCGGAACGCCTCGTCATTCGGAAATGCGTCTCTCTGCCGTTTGAGCTCGGCCTCGACTTGCTTGGCAGGGACCTGGATTTTCTCCTTCTTTATGGCCTCGCTGATGAGCACGCTGTTTATGAGCTGTTCGACCGCGGACGCTCGGATCGGCCCCCTCGTCTCCGGAAGAACCCGGCCCGTGTTCTCGTATTCCTCCAGAAGAGCATCCTTGAAGCGGCTGTCCACGACCTCCCAGCCTATTCTCTTGCCGTCGACGCTAGCGACTATCCCTGCCTCGCTTTCGGACGGGCGTCTCATGAAGACTGTCCCTGTGTACGCAAGCCCTCCGACAAAAGTCACCGATATGACTATGATGATAGCTTTCGCCAGTCTCGAGCCCTTCTTCCCCCGAAAGCCCCGGAACAAGAGCATCTCCTCCAATCATAGGCAGTACGCTGTGATTCTAACCGACCCCCGGCGCGCCTGTCAATCACGTCGCCAAGACGCGTTCACGACCTCGTCACCGGCTTTCCCTTCCGTGCGCCGCTTGCAGGGAGCCCTGACCGGGCCTCACCATCTCTCCGTGCCGACCGTGGTCGAAGGACCATGCCCCGGATACACGACCGTGTCATCGGGAAGTGAGAAGATCTTTTCCGTGATGGACATCACGAGCAAGTCGTACGAGCCTCCCGGGAAGTCGGTGCGCCCCACGCCACCTCCCGCGAAGAGCGTATCCCCGCAGAATACGACGCCGTCACCCACCAACGAAATGCTGCCCGGGGTGTGTCCAGGCGTATGGACCACTCGAAGTCTCACAGAGCCCGCCACCACCTCTTCACCCTCGGCCAGGAGCCTGTCCGCTCTAGGGCCTTCGACCCGCAAGCCCGGAGGCATGGCGAACGCTGAGAGGTTCACAGATGGGTCCGCAAGGGCCTCCGCATCCAGCATGTGAACGGCTATGGCGGCTCCTGTCGCTGCCTTCACGGCGCCGTTCGCTGCTATGTGGTCCGCGTGACCGTGCGTGTTCACGACGACCCCGCACGTGAACCCATCCGCCCTCAACGCCTGGATGATTCTCTCGGGTTCCGCGCCGGGATCTATCACCACGGCCTTGCGCTCATCCTCGCACCCCACTATGTAGCAGTTCGTGCCGAGCTGCCCCACGCGCACCGTCCGTACAATCACTGAGCTCATCCGACCTCCCTTGGCCCCATGCCGTTCGGCACCGCTGCAGCGAAGTCGCCCGCGCGGGGTCCGGCTGGACGTCAGAACAGCTTCCTGCTGTCCAGGAGTATAGTGACAGGGCCGTCGTTCTCCACGAATACCGTCATGGCCGCCTGGAACCGACCGGTCTCGACGACGAGACCCGTCCTTCGCAATTCAGTCACGAACGTGCCGTACAGCTCGAGTCCTTTCTCGGGCCTCGCGGCCTCAGTAAAACTGGGACGGCGTCCCCTGCGACAGTCCCCGTACAGAGTGAACTGCGACACGGCAAGCACCGGCAAACCCAGATCGAGGCAAGAGAGGTTCATTTTCCCCGCTTCATCGTCCAGGATGCGGAGACCGGCCACTTTCTCCGCAAGGTACCTTGCGTCCTCCTGAGAATCGTCAGCGCCCACGCCAAGGAAGACGACGACTCCCCGCCCTATCCGTCCTACTACCTCGTCGCCCACCACTACTCGAGCCGACTTGGCTCGCTGCACAACCGCCCTCATGCTCCTCCACGATCCCTGTCTACACCGACTGCAACTGCTGGACGCCCGTGTGGTGCGCCCTATGCACGTCGGTTACTCCGTGAACGCGCCTCACTCTGTTCACAATGGAGTTCAGATGGTCGGTGTCCGTGATCTCGACCACCATGTTCACCACAGCCATCTGGTCCTTCGTCGTTCTGGCGTTCACGGCGCTGATATTGGCTCGAAGCTCGGTGATAGCCGACATTATGTTGGAGAGGAGCGCCACTCTATCGTGAGCCTCGATCTCGAGCTCCACGGGATAGGAGTTGTCCTCGGCAAACTCCCATTCCACCTCAATGGTGCGCTCAGGCGAGCCCAGGAGCCACGATATGTTCGGACAATCGCTCCTGTGCACCGAGATGCCCTTCCCTCTCGTGATGTAGCCGATTATCTCGTCCCCGGGCACGGGGCTGCAGCACTTGGCCATTCTTACGAGGACGTTGTCCACGCCCTTCACCTTGACGCCCTGCCCCGACCGACGCTTCCGCCGCGAGACAAGCTGAGTCGGCTCCTTTTCCTCTTTGTCCCTAGCAAGCCTCTCAGGAACGAGCCGAGTCACCACCATGGCAGGCGACATCTTGCCATCGCCGATCGAGGCAAGCAAGTCCTCCGGGTCTGCGAACCCCAGGCGCCTCGCTGCCAAAGAGAGCCTATCCACC
The DNA here is from genome assembly GCA_024653485.1 of Bacillota bacterium. Classification (NCBI taxonomy): domain Bacteria; kingdom Bacillati; phylum Bacillota; species Bacillota bacterium. The sequence goes on from JANLFY010000005.1 coordinate 121,784, forward strand.
TTGAGGTTGTCGCGAACCTCAAGACCTTGTCTGCGCAGCTCCCGCTCGATGAGTTCCCGGCCTCGCGGCACGGCCTCCTCGCGGTGCACCTCCCTGACCCATTGGCGGATCTTGTTGCGAGCTTTCGATGTCTTGACGAAAGCGAGCCAGTCGCGGCTGGGCGCCCCCGGTCCCTTGGATGTGATAATCTCCACGATGTCTCCGTTGCACAGCTGGTGGTCGAGGGGCACCATCCTGCCGTTGACCCTGGCGCCTGTGCATCTGTGTCCGATGTCCGTGTGCACGGTGTAGGCGAAGTCCACCGGGGTGGACCCTGCGGGGAGGTTTTTGACGTCGCCCTTTGGGGTGAATACGAAGACTTCGTCTTTAAAGAGGTCTATCTTCAGGGTCTCCATGAAGTCATGGACGTCCTTCATGTCCCGCTGCCACTCGAGGAGCTGGCGCAGCCACGAGAGCTTCTCCTCGAACTCGCTCACGGTGCGCGTGCCTTCCTTGTACCTCCAATGGGCCGCGATGCCGTACTCCGCGGTACGATGCATCTCCCAGGTTCGGATCTGGATTTCGAGCGGTTCTCCGGCGGGACCGATGACGGTCGTATGCAGCGACTGATACATGTTGGACTTGGGCATCGCGATGTAATCCTTGAACCGCCCGGGCATCGGCTTCCACAACGAGTGGACTATCCCCAGCACCGCGTAGCAGTCCCTCACGCTGTTGACAATGACCCTTATGGCAATGAGGTCGTATATCTCCTCAAAGGCCTTTCCCTTCAGCTTCATCTTCTCGTATATACTGTAGAAGTGCTTCGCCCGTCCTTGCAGTTCGCACGGCACATGTGCCTCGTCGAGGGCCCTCCTGAGCACCGCGCTCGCCTGTTCTATGAGACCCTCCCGCTCCTTTCGCTTCCTCGCGACCTTCTCGACGAGCTTGTAATACTCGCCTGGCTCGAGGTACCGGAGCGCCAGGTCTTCGAGCTCCCACTTGACTCTCCACATGCCCAGCCTGTGGGCCAACGGTGCGTATATCTCGAGAGTCTCCCTGGCTATCCTCGCCTGTCTCTCCCACGGAAGATGCCCCAGGGTGCGCATGTTGTGCAGTCTATCGGCCAACTTGATGAGGACAACCCTGATGTCCTGGGCCATCGCCAGGAACATCTTTCGAAGGTTCTCCGCCTGTTGTTCCTCCCGTGACATGAATGGCAGCCGGCCCAGCTTGGTGACTCCGTCGACGAGAACGCTCACCTCTCGTCCGAACTCGGCCTTGATCTGATCGAGAGTGACGGGCGTGTCCTCTATCACGTCATGGAGCAGGCCCGCCGAGATCGTTGTGACGTCCATCTCGAGCTCCGCGAGGATCGCGGCAACCCCGAGGGGATGGAAGATGAAAGAGTCCCCCGAGTCACGCCTCTGCCCGGCGTGGGCATGAGCCGCAAACTCATAGGCCTTCCTCACCCCATCGAGATCTCCCTCGGGAGCGTACCGCCTTATTCTCTCGATGATGTCGCCTATGCCTTGCTCCATCTCGACCACCCGCAACCGACATCGCTCCCGGACGAAGAGTCCCTGACCGCCAGCCGCGCCGCGCCCGGAGGGCGCCTGTCGGCCGCCCTTTTCACACCTTCAATTATACAACAAGCGTCAGCTTCTGACAGCCTCCCGCAACTCTTTTACATTAAGCTGAACTTGCTTGGCGCCATTCCACTGATTGACCTCGATGGTGTATAGGACGTCCAGCTCCCTCGCTCCCCGCGCGAAAAGCACGGGTGCCTTGCTCCCAAGCCCAAACCCTATCGCATCGAGCACGACCCCGTCCTGAGCGAGTTTCATCTTGAGGTGCCTCGCTTCAGCCCCTACGCCTCGGTACTCGACGGGCCGCACTCCCGTCGATAGAAAGGTCGGAACGGGGTTGCCCTCTCCGAACGGGGCCATCATGCCAAGACCCTCCGCCGCGGCGAGGTCGATCTCGCCGAACCTCACCTCTAGATCGCAGACGACCTTTCGAGTGAGGTCCTCCGGAGTCAACGTGCTCCGGCCTATCTGGTTCAAGCGCTCGCGAAGCGCATCGACGGCACTACGGGACAGCGACAGCCCCGCCGCTCGGCGGTGGCCTCCGAATTCCTTGAGCAAGTCTTTGCACTGAACGAGGCCCCCGTATAGATCGAAAGAGTCGATGCTCCTGCCTGAGCCGCGCCCTTCATCACCTTCCATGCTTATCAATATCACGGGGCGCCAGAAGCGTTCCACGAGACGCGAGGCGACCACTCCGATCACGCCCGGATGCCAGCCTTCGCCCGCCAAGACTATCACGGCGTCCTCCGCTTCGCCGTCCTCAGAGGTCTTCACCATTGATGCGGCCTCGTCCAGTATGGCCTGCTCCAAGGACTGCCTTTCCTGATTCGCCTTGTCCAGGATTGACGCGATGCGCTCCGCGTCGTCCGGAGAGGCGGCGGTGAGCAGGTCCACACAAAGCGAAGCGTCTCCAAGCCTCCCCGCGGCGTTCAGCCGTGGGCCAAGGAAGAAGCCCACGGCGGCGGCCCCGATCTCTCGTCCCGTCAGGCCCGACACCTGGATGAGCGCCTGAATGCCCGGGTTGGGAGCGGTGCTCAGCCTGGCAAGGCCGTGCTTTACAAGGATCCTGTTCTCGCCGGTCAGGGGGGCCACGTCCGCTATCGTGCCCAACGCCACGAGTTCGAGCAGCTCGTCAGAGGGCACGGGCGCGTCAAGGGTGCCCGCGTGAGCCCTCAGGAGCGCCGAGGCCAGCTTGTAGGCGACGCCCACCCCGGCGAGGTCAGGGAACGCGTAGGTCTGGTCCCTTCTCTTGGGGTTCACCAGCGCGTGAGCCCTCGGGAGCACGTGGGAGGGCTCGTGATGGTCGGTGACAATTACGTCGATTCCCCGCTTTGCAGCGAGGTTCACCTCCTCCACCGCTGTGATGCCGCAGTCCACGGTGATGATGAGGGATACGCCGGCGGACGCCGCTCTCTCTACAGCCTCCAGATTCAGCCCGTATCCTTCATGGAGTCTCCCGGGGATGTAGTAATCCACGTTGGCGCCGAGAGTCCTCAACACGTCCAGCAAGACGCACGTGGACGTGATGCCGTCCACATCGTAATCGCCGTAAATCCGGATCCGCTCACCGTTCCTCAGAGCGCGAAGCACCCTGACCACCGCCAGTTCCATGTCCGGCAGGAGGAACGGATCCAAGAGATCCCCCATGTCCGCCCTCAGGAATTCCTGGGCAGCCGAGGGGCTGGCGTAACCCCGAAGCAGCATTACCCTGGCCACGAGCAGCGGAATCCGGAGCTCCCTTGCAAGCGCCTTGCTCGTCTCTTCAGAGTCTCTAGAAAGACCCGCGACGCTCCATACGCGACCTGCCAATGCCATCTTCCTCCACATCATCTCGCGCCGCCGCTCTCCGGCCCGCTGCGGTCGGCTCTTGGAGCGCTCGGCAGTCTTCCACGGCCATCCGCGAGGAGCTGCCACGCTAAGCCGGACTTGCCCACCGATTACGCCCACCTACTGCATTATAAGCAAGAAAGGCACTTCCTGGCTAGTCCAGGGCAGTGCCTTCTGTGCGGCGACACGAGTCCTTCGGTTGGTGGCATCGCCCCCGGCTCGCTGAGGTGGGGTCTCGTCCGGGTGCGGTTTCACTCCCGTCGCATACTCTCAGGCGCCGGATTTCCGTTCAACGTGGTCGGCTGCGTGGCTTGCCAGCGCGTCGGGCTCGGCTCCGACCCCAGGGTCGACGCCTCCCTGGGGCGGCGGAAGAACCTCCATAACCTGTGTAGCCTCCAGTTCGACTTCGAGATCCTCCATCCGCTTCCTGGCGCTCTCTAGCTCATGCGTTCTCGCGCGCACCTCGTTCTCCAGTCTCGCGACCTCGTCTTCCAAGTTCGCGGCCTTGCCTCTAGTCGTCTCGAGTTCGTGAGTAAGCCGCTCGGCCCTTCCGCGGAGCGACCTCAGACTGAGCCTGAGGCCGATTTCTCGCACGGCGCCCAGTAGAGCGATGACCAAGGCTCCAGCAGCGGCGGAACCGAGAATGACGAGCGCGAGAGAAACATCGGTAAGGCGCCACCTGAGGAACGTGACTGTAACCGGCATGGAGTTCTGGATGGCGAACACCGCTACGAGGAGAGCAAACGCAAGTCCGATGACCGTTACTACCTGCAAAGAGCTCATCTCCCGCGCCGAAGCAGGCGACCGACCCGAAAGGGGGTTCATTCGCTTGGCGGATCTTGTTGGGCTATTCGGCACGGAAAGGTGAGAATCCTCCCTTCGCGCTTTCTTTCCTGCCGTACCTGACCAGGCTTATGAGGACGTCCTTATCGAATTCGTCGACCACGTACAGCTTGCCGCCCGCCGTGTCCACGAGCTTCCTGAGGAAGTCCCTGTTCGGCTGGAGTCCAACGCACATGAACGGCACCTTGTCCTCTGCTATGCGTTTCGCCGCGGTGAGAGCGTCCCGTGCGGGATCCGCGGTCCAGCGGTTCATCGTGGGTATTCCATCGGTGATCAAGACCAGGAGCACGTCCTTGAGCTTCTTCGACCGGATGAAGTCCAGCGCCTCCGTGATTCCGGCGGCAAGCGGTGTGAGGCCCGCGGGTTCGATGCGCCGAACCCCTTCCTCAATGACCTTCCTGCTCCTCGTGGAGGCTATCTGGAGTCGAACGTCCCGTTCTTGAAAGGTGAGGACCGTCACCTTCACCTGACACGCGGTAGCGAGATGACGAATGAGGTACTTGGCCGCGCGGATCCGCCTTCCGACCATGCTGGCGCTTGCGTCGATGAGCAAGCAGACTTCAGGCGGCCTGGCAGGGCGCTTTCGGTACAGTCTTATGTCTTCACGCGTGAGGCGCGGCGCAAGAGTAGGCGCAATGGCGTTCTCCCCGGCGCTGGAGGAGGAAGACTGTCTGGAACAGCCCCTTTCGAGGTGTTCCCTGGAGAGCGCGGCAAGCACGGTCTCGGGCACCGCGATCTCGTCGCACCATTCTCCCTCCTTCGGCGCTCTCACGCTCTTCGACACCTTGGGCCTCTCGTGGTTGGCCTTCCGTCCAAAACGCCCTTCCTCGTGCCGGGGAATCCGCGGCACAAGCGGCATCTTCCTTATGAGTCTCCTTATACCCGCCTCGACCTCCGATGCACACGTCGCAAGAATGTCACGCACCTCCCTCCCTTTCGCGGTGAGCGTGAGCTGCCCGCGCTCACGAGCCACAAGGTCGAAGGCGGACAGGCGTTCGAGGACCTCGTCGAGATCACCGGTATCAGATCGAATGTCCGGCGGGATGGCGCCCGACGCAGGAAGAAGGTCGAGAAGACGCGCCATGTTCGCCCTTCCCCCGAATTCCTCGGCCATGCAGGACACCGCCTCAATCCTCGCCTCCCGAGGCAGCCTCTCCCAATCTTGACCATGACCCGCGGTCCCCGACTCGTTGAGGTAGGAATCAAACATGCTAGAGTATGGCGAGAGATCGCTCTTCCCAGTGCCCTCTTGGTGAGTAAGCCTCTCCACCTTTCGGATCTCCACGCCCTGCCCGGTTATCTCCTCCTCAAGAGCCAGCACCAAGTAGAACAACGCGAGGAGGCAGTTGTCGGGAAGCATCGCCGCGATGTGCACGTGGTTGCAGTGAGCCCTGCGCAGCGAGAGCTTCCTTCCGTAATTGAGAGCGCCCCCTATCCTGCCGCCGCCAGTGCCCGTCTGAATGTCCATGAGGTCTATGAGTTCCCTGGGCTGAGGGAGGAAGAGGCCCCGCGCCCGGTCGAGGAGGAGATCGCCGTAGAATCTATGGACAGCGCGCTTCACGGCTTCAGCTGCCCTGCGGTGGTCCACCTCAGCGACCTCGTGGAACACATCTATGTGCAGGATCTCATCCTTCCGACGCCTGGCGTAGAATGCCACCCCCGCGTCCTGGTTCACGATGACCTTGATCTCTCCCGGATTAGCGGGGTGGATGACATGGACCCGCCTGCTCACGACCGTCGTCTCGCCGACCCTGATGCCCCTTCCCATCCGGAACTCGCTTTGCATCACTCGGACGAGACGAGGGGCGTCGTATCGAAGGACGGGAATATGGTCGAAGGAGGTCATCGGAGCCTGAGATCCTCCTCCGTGAACACTACCTCACCGCCGGCCAGTTGAGCAAGGCTTCTAGCTTTCATGGGAGGTGCCACGAGGGGGAAGTCGGTCGGATCGGATATGGCGCTCGCGCGACTCTCGTGGCTCGTCTCCTGGGGACTCCCGCAATCCGCGCCCCCGCCGCCCGTGGGACCTGCGCCCGCCGCGGACGCCCTAGGGGAGGCCTGGCCCGACCCTGAACGACCGCCCCCTGTCGGCCCGCCCTTGGGCGCGTCCGGCCTCGTGAAGCCCATGCCCTTCATGAGTCTCTCCCAGAGAGTGTCCGGACGCGAGCCTTGCTCGCCTATCGCGGCTCCTAGGTCCCTGTCCTTGTATCGCGCTTCATCTGCGGAAGCGTCCCGCGTTCCTTCGGACGTCTCGTCCTTGGGCGGGTCCACCTCCCGACGCCTACCGCACCTGGATTCGTACTCATCGAAGAACTTCCCGATGCTTATGAGAGTGGAGGCGTCCACCCTGTGTCGGAGGGCAAAGGGGAGCACCGTCCTCACGTCCTCGATGGAAGCGTGCGGTCTCGCGCATAGCGCAGCGCGCACGCGAGCTCCGAGCGAGATGGCCTCCACAGCTCGAAGGCTCTCCATGCCGAAGCTCACGTACACCTCCGCGAGGAGAGAGGCTAGGTCATCGGGCAGGGTCACGTCGGGCAACGCCGCTGCCCGCCCCAGCATTCTCTCTCTAACCACTTCTAGACACCTCGACGAAGCCCCGCCCCGTCCAGGGATGGAGGATGGCTGCAGACTGAGCCGGTCCTCGCCGTCGAGGAGGATGCGTTTTACCGTGGATTGGTCCTGAGGTCTCGCCATGTTCACCGTGAAGTCGAATCTGTCGGAGAGCTGCCTCCGTATGTCCTCCAGCGCGCCGGGCTCCTCGTCGGGATTGCTTGCGGCCCACACGGCGCACGTGATGGGGATCTCGAACGTGGGCAAGCCGGTTTCCTCCACCTGGAGACGGCCGGGCTTGGTGCCCATGACATCCAAGAGCACGTCCGTGAGCTCAGGAGAGGTATCGGCGAGCCTGTTGATCTCGTCGATGAAGACGACCCCCCTGTGTGCCCGGGGGAGCACGCCAGGCAGAAGCGCAGCCTCCGGCATTGAAGGGTCCACGATCCGTGCGAGGTCGATGCTTCCCACCACAGTGCCGATCTTCGCGGCATGAGATATCTCAAGGAAAGGGACGGGCACCTCCTCCGTTCCTATAGCTTCGATGGCTTCGCGGCAGAGGCCCCGATGCTCGGGGCAGTGAGGGCTCTCGGGGTCGCAGTTGTACGGGCAACCTTTGATCCTCCGCATGCTCGGAAGCACATCCCTCATGGCGCGAATGATCGTGGTCTTCCCGGTGCCTCGAAGTCCCTCCACGTGAACGTGGAGGGGCCGCCCGGCAAGGAGCGACACGACTGAAGCCTCGAGTGCTTCCATGAGTGGACGATTGCCGTCATGGACGACAAGATCCAGGTATCCCTTCATGACGCGCACCTCCCGCCGTTCCTCCACGGTCTACAGGTATTATGGCCGTGCCAAAATGGGTGCATACTGCGGCGTTGGTGCCCCTGTTTCCCAGACGTTCCATCGCCTTACCGCGCAGCCAACCTCAAGGAAACCCTGCGAAAACCGCGCGCGGTTCCCTCGCGCTCAGGTCCGGTGGTTTCATGATCCTCTTAGCCCGTAGGAACGCAGGATGCTGCCGCAGACGCAGGCACGACACTGTGTCGTTGGGAGGGACCTAGCTTGGGAGGGACCTAGCACAGGAGTCTGGCTGCTCGCGTTGGTTCACAGCGGGGCCGGATCGGGAGCCTGAATCGCTTTCGGGTCTATGCCTAGCTTCTTTAGTCTGTACTGAAGAGTCTGACGTGGGATGCCGAGAGCCCGTGCGGCTTTGGAGATGTTCCCGCCTGCCTCGATCAAAGCCTTTCTCACGAGGGAGTTCTCCACGTCCGCCACCGCCAGGCGGAAATTCCCCTGGAACTCGAGGGCAACTCGACGAGCGGCGTCGGCCGCACTCCGACCGGCGGCGGTGGGAATGGCGGTGGGAAGGCTCCTCTCGCCGTCTTTGCGTATCTCAAGGTTTCGGAGGTTATCCGGGAGGTGCTCGAGCATTATGACGTCCCCGTCGAGGAGGTGCATGGCCCCCTCGACCGCGTGCTCGAGCTCGCGCACGTTTCCTGGCCAGGCGTACGCGAAGAAGATCCTCAAAACCTCGTCGGAAACCCCTCTCACACTCATCATGAGACGCTCGTTGAGTCTGGCGATGAAGTGGGCGACGAGGAGAGGGATGTCCTCGCGTCTCTCTCGCAAAGGCGGTATTCCGAAGGAGATCACGTTCAAACGGTAATACAAGTCCTCGCGAAGCACGCCCTGGGCCACAGCGTCGAGCGGAGGCCGGGACATGGCGGCCATCACGCGGACGTCTATCCTTCGCACCTTCGTGTCGCCGACCCTTCTGACGCACTTCTCCGAAAGCACTCTGAGGAGTTTCGCCTGAAGGCTCGCGGGCATCGAGTCTATCTCGTCAAGGAAAATGCTTCCTCCATCGGCAAGCTCGAACAGCCCCGGTCTGTCCTGGGCCCCGGTGAAGCTGCCTCTCGTGGTGCCAAAGAGGATTCCCTCCAGGAGCCCTTCGGGAAACGCCGCGCAGTTCTGGGCGACGAACGGGCCGTGCGCGCGCGGGCTCGCGTTGTGAACAGCCTGCACGAACAGCTCCTTGCCGGTGCCGGTCTCACCGTACACGAGGACTGATGACGAGCTTGCGGCCGCCCGTGCCGCCCTGCGCTTGAGCTCGAGGATGCTCTCGCTTTCGCCCACTATGTCCCTGAATGTGTATCGCGCTCCCTCCGACTCTGTCTCACGTCTTCCCTCGCGGCGACCGAACAGCTCTACCTGAAGGTCGACTATTCGGTGGGCCATCTCTCTCATGAGGGTGATATTGCGAGAGACTTCCACGGCTCCCACGAGTTTCCCGTCGACTTTTACGGGCAGCGTGGAGTTTAGAGTGGTTATCTCATCTCCCTTGTAAGTGGTGAATGTCTGCTCCCTGTTGCATATGGGCTGACCTGTTCGCAGAACCTGAAGTAGAGTGCTCGTCTCCCTCGAAAGAGACGGGAAGACTTCCAGGATGTGCTTGCCCACCACTTCGTCTTCTCTGAGGTTGTCCAGTTGGGCCGCGACCCTGTTGTAGAGAACAGTGACTCCGTTCCTATCGACAACGTGAATGCCTTCGTCGATGGAATCGAGGATCACGCGCAGATTCTCCAAGAGCTCCCTGGAGCTGCCCTCGTCGCTAGCCCGGTTCGCAGCCCTCTCGATGTTCACGAAACCACTTCCCGCCCCAGCCAGGCTCCGCCAAGCGAACTCGAGAATCGCTCAGCGACGTAGACACGAAGGAACCGCGGATGCTCGCACCTCCTGCGCCCACGTTTGGATGCCTCATTTGTACTTCTCCCCAGATAGTGCATTTCCTCCAGGCAAGCGACTGAATACTCGTGCAATGATCAAGACGTGCACGTATCGTGACGTGCAGGAAACGCTTCAGCGAGTTCCCTGTGTCGTTCGAGAAGGAGCCGGGGATCATATCTGTGAGACGACTTCTTTTACAGCGTACGGAGGTGTGGACCGCGTAGGAGTGCCGTCCAGATGGTGGCGGGCGGCGTCCAGCGCGAGAAGCCGATGCCCATCTTCAAGAAAATCATTTCGAGCGCACTGTCCTGGACCATGTCTTTTGCGCTCTGAACCGGAATGATGCTCACGGCCCACCGCCCGGCCTTCGCCGCCGAGGCGGCGGCTCAAGACCCGAAGCCCTCAGCATATCTCACGACGGAAACGAAGGGTAGGTTGCGCGTGACTGCCACGGCGTACGACAACTGCCCTCTCTGCACCGGCAAGACCAGGGATCACCCAGCCTTCGGCATCACGAGCTCCGGGCTCACAGCTACACCCTATCGCACCATAGCTGTCGATCCCGAGGTCATCCCCATAGGCACGTGGGTGTACATCGACGGTCTTGGCGTATACAGGGCCGAGGACACCGGAGGTGCCATAAGAGGAAACCGCATCGACGTTTTCATGTCCACCCACGACGAGGCACTGGCGTTCGGTGTCAGGGAGCTCGACGTCTTCTTCCTGGAGGAAACGTTCTGATCATGAGAGGGTGCCCCGGCCGCGAGTGTCGCAGCCGAGGTACCCTCTCGTCGCGTCCCGGTTCGGACCTCGTGTCGCTTGGACACTGCCGCTGCCGCGGCCATGACCTCAAGACCCCGCTTTGCCTTGGCTACCGGGGCTCCCCGGGCCATCGCCGTTGCCACCCGGCCCCTTGCCTTTCCCCTGGTCCTCGGGATGGCCCTTGCCCTTTCCCATGTTGGTCCTGTCGCCTGACCAGACTCGCTCTCTTATCATCGCCTTGAGCGCGTTCTGGAATTCGACGCGATTCCTAACATGTACACCCTGCCTGATCACCGCGTCCCCGGCCACTCCAACCGCCTCGGCGATTTTGACCCAGTTCTCCTGCCTTGCACGAAGCTCAAGGACCAGGGAGACTCTCGACGCGTCGCCGACTGCCGCAGCGATGCTCACCGCACACAAGACGTCCTGTGCGTCCATGCCCGCCGAGAAGAGAGCCTCGACGTCAGACTCTCGGAGGCCGAACCTCTCGCACACGACGTCCATCGCCACGGCGTCGTCGAGTTGTTTGCGCCCGCGTCGCTCCTTCGCCTTCGGACCACCCTTGCCCATGATGCCCCTCACGTAGTGTCCAAATGCCGTTTCTGGGACACCGAGCTGTTTCGCTATCTCGCCCCATCCTGCGCCCTCGTTCGCAAGAGCTATCACGCTGTCGAGAGTCTGGCCTGAGTTGACTGCGATACCGCACGCGATCACAATCTCGCCCCAGCCGTAATCCGCGTCCCTCAGCGCTTGAACCATCTCGACCGTGAGGGCGAGCTCCGGAAACCCCGCTATGATGTTCGCCGTGAACACATCGGCCGCAAAGGCCTCATCATCGGGATTCTCCGCGTCTATCGCGTATGCAGTGCCCCCCATGATGAGGGCGGCTACCAAGGCGGCTACCACGAGCAACAAGGCCGCCGTTTTCCTGATGGTCATCTCGATCCCTCCTGTCCCGTGTTCAGGGTGTTTCCTACTTGCGATGATAGACGCCGGGACATCTTCGTGATGTGACCGGCGTCACAGGCGTGAAAGAATCTGCTGGAGGCATCCTCAAGCCAACCTCTGGATCTCGCCAAGCACCTCCCGAGCGAGTCTCGACTGCTCCTCTGCCGATCTCGCTTGTCCGGCTATGCCGTCCACCAGGGCTTCACTTGCTCCTATGGCTTCCTTGGCACTCCCGGCGAGATCTTGCATCTCGCCGGCCAGATCGCCTGCCTGTCGCGCCACGTGGCGTGCCGATCCCAGTATCTCAGCCATGGCCTCCTGCACGAGCCTGGCCTCCCTTGCGCCCATGCCCGCCGCGTCTTCCACCTCACCCATCAAACCAAGGATCTCGTCGAAGGACGCCTTTATCGCCCGGAACACCTCTTCTACGCGCGACGACTGGCGAGAGAGCCCCCTCACACGCTCGATAGAGGCTCCCAGCGACTTCGCCACCTCGAGCGTTGAGGCCTTTATCTCACTCATCAGCTTCTTGACCTCTTCTACCGCGCTCGCGCTCATCTCCGCGAGACTGCCGATCTCCTCCGCCACTCTCCCGAAGTCGCGACCGAGGTTGCCCGACCTAGCGGAGGCTATACGCGCGTCGAGAGCTATCAACCCCACCTGATCCGCGATGTTCGTTATCCCTTGCAGCACGGCGTCGATCCGGTCCATCTGTTCTTGGAGCGCGTCCACGTGGCAGCTGGCTTCTGTCGCCGTTCTAACGTTGGAGTCAACCATGAGAATGGTCTCTCGTATCACCGCGCTTGCCAGAGCCACCCTGCGACCAAGCGATGACACGGTCGTCTTCGTCCTCTCGGCAGCCCTCGCTGTAACCTGAGTTCTGTCCGCCAACATGCGCGCGGCGTCGGCCCCGACCTCCATGCGGGCGGCTATGGTTTGCGACGCTTCGCTGCACACTTTGCTGGTCTCCACGACGCCGTGGAAAGCCCTGAGCACTGCCTCCAAAGCCGTCTGGGCCGTGCCAGCGGACGACCGCATGCCCGCTGAAAGTTGCGCCGACCGTTCGCTCTCGTGGTGTGCCGCCTCCGCGGCCTTCCGGATCCCGTGGGACACCTCGATGAGGGTCCTGGTGATGACCCCCGAGACAAAGAGACCGAAGATGAATGCGAAGGCGAACGCAAGCGCCACCCCCGCTTTGAGCAGGGTCGAGAGCCGCTCCACCCTCGTCATCCTCGGACCGATCTGTTCCCATATTCGAAGCTGTACGTGCTCTGCGCGGCTGATGAGCCATTCGCCCTTGCCCGACAACGCCCTCAGGAGCATGTAGAGCTTCTCCGGGTCGCGTTCGGCGTGCATGCTCACCAAGACGCTCGTATACTCCCCCGCCGCGTCCGCGATGTCGTCCAGCATCGGCAGAATCACGCGGACGCTCCGGCTTGGATGCCGCCTGAGAAGCTCGTCAAGGCTGTCTAGAAGCATCCTCACCTCGTTGAGCTGGTCTTCTGGCCTCGCCACCTTCCCGCCTCCGGCTATGGTCAGGTAGACGTTGCCCGTGGTCTGGTATATCTTCTTTGAGATCTCCCCGCTGAGCTGGATGGCCGGGACGTCACACGTGTTTATCTGGTGAAGAGCGGCCGTTAGGTGGGATATGGCATAGAAGGTAAGGATGCTCAAGACGAACGTGGACCAGACGATCGCGGCAAAGCCGAGACGCACACGTTCAGTCACGCGCATGCCCGGTTTCCCTGCACCGACACCCACCCTACATCCTCCGTAGCCTGGCTTTGCCCGACGTCGCGGCTGAACGGGCCTCGTGCCTCAGGGCAGTCGGCGTATCCTTTCCGCCGCTTCGTCCAGAGCGTCCTTCGGCGACATCGCGCCCTCGAGCGCAGCGTGGATGAACCGCTGCATGATCGCGGATATCTCTTGGTACCGAACGAGTTTTGGACGGTGGTGAAGCCACCGCATCTGCTCTAGTTTTAGGTCCAGGAGCGGATCTTTGGCCCGGGCGGCCGGGCTCATTTGAAGGGAGGTCCACACGGGCACCTCTTCCAAGAACCTGCCCTGAAACGCGGGGCTCGTCATGAATTCGACGTACTTCCACGCGTCCTCCTTGCGAGAGGAGTTGGCCATCACGGCAAGCCCTTGGAATCCGCTCACGGACGACGAGAGCCGGCCCGACCCGTCGCGTACTGCCTTCGCAACTGGCAGGAGCGCCATCTTGGCTTGGCCGGCAATGCGCGAAACAGCTGGATCGTTCATCAGCCCGCACAGAAACGTCCAGTTGGGAACGAACGCCGCCTTTCCCGCCATGAAGACGTCCTTCGCCACGAGCTCGTCAGCTGTCAGGGCGAGAGGATCCACAAGCCCCTCCCTCACCCATCGCACCATTGTGTCCAAAGCGAGAACGCCGGGCCCACGGTTGAAAACCGGCTCGTTCCGCACGTCAAAGATCTCGCCGCCGTACGCCCCCACCAACCAGACGTATTCGCATACCAGACCTTCCTTCTGATTCCACGAAGCGATCATGGGATAGTCGACTATCCCTCTGCGCTTGATCTCCCGCATCTGAGTCTCCATCTCCTCCACTGTCGCCGGCGGCGCTTTGAAGCCCGCACGTTGGAGCATGTCAGAGTTGTAGAAGAGGAAATGGAGGTTCGCCAGAAAAGGCATGGCCCAGATTCGGCCCCGGTGTTCGAAGGCACTCAGGATGATGGGAGAAACATCTTCTCTCGCCCTTGAGGCAAGTCCCTTGTCCAGCGGCACCACGTAGCTCTTCTCCGCGAATTCCGCCACCCAGATGAGGTCCAATAGCACGACGTCATAAGTGGCCACGGGCGATGTGGCGGACGTGACTATCTTCTGATACTCCTCGTCGTAGCGGACGATGTTCACCGCCACGTCGATCCCGGTTTCCTCCGTGAACTCCCGTGTCATCTCCTCAAACTGCTCTGGTTGGTAACCCGCCTGTGCCATGTATATCACGTTCAGCCTCATCTCGCGCCCTGCTGACACCCCCCAGGATGAAGCTGTAGCGATCACGAGGACGAGGAAACTGATGAAGCTGCCCTTCGCAAGGCTCTCCATCCGGGTCACCGCAAACCCCTCCTGAGAGTCGGGAGGTCTCTCCATCTCACCTGGAGTCGTCTCTATGCGTAAGCCCTGATGCTCGGCGACTCAAACACCTTCGTCAGCACGAGGCTTGCCGCGCCAATGACACACGCGTCGTGACCGAGCGCCGAGACGACGATCTCAAGATCTTTGCCCAACGCGGGCCAGGCACGCCTTCTCGCGGTTTCCCTGGCGCTCGTGAAAAACAGGTCGCTGCGTAGCGCGAGCTGGCCCCCGAGGATAATGAGTTCGGGGTTGAAGCAGTTGGTAAGGTTCGCAAGACCAATACCAACGTACCTGCCGCTCTCCTCGACTATCGCGCGGGCATGGGGGTCTCCGATTTCGGCCGCCTCGAGCACTGTGTCGATCGTGATTGCCTCTATGTCCCCTCCCACGAGGTCCTTGCACAGCGTCTCGGCGCCGCGCTTTATGTCACTTATCATCTTGCGCACGATGGCCGTGCCCGACGCCATGACGTCGAGACACCCGAAGTTTCCGCACTTGCACTGCGGACCATCGACATCCACGGTCATGTGACCTATCTCTCCCGCCCCGTCGTTGCGCCCCCTGTAGAGCCTGTCGTCTATGATTATCCCGCCTCCGAGGCCATAGTCCGCCATAACGTAGAGGAAGCTGGAGTGCCCCTTCCCGGCGCCGAACCACCTTTCGCCCCAGGCTGCGGCATTCGCGTCATTGTCCACGACCACCTCGTGGTTGAGCTCCCCCTCGAGTGCTGCCCTCAGAGAAAACCCGCCCCACCCTGGCATGTGCGGGGACGCCTGGATGGCACCTGCCGATGTGTCGACCGGGCCTGGGTACACGACCCCGACCCCAAGCACTTTCTCCGCCGGCACCTTACCAGACTCCACTATCTCGCGGATTGCGGAGGCAATGGCGGGAAGGCTCTTACGTGGGCCCTCCTGCCACGAGAATGGCCGCTCCACTCTGGCAAGCACTCGCGCGTCAAGGTCCGTGAGGCACACCCTGACTCGCCCGACCTCTATGGAGGCGCCGCACGCCACGTACACCCCGCGGTTCAGTTCGAGCATCACCGGCTGCCGGCCTCCGGTTGAGTCGCCCAGCCCAACCTCGCGCACAAATCCCTCCGCAATGAGTTCGTTGACGATGGACGATACCGTGGCGGGGTACAGCTGGCTCATCCGCGCCGCGTCAGCCCGCGAGATCGGCCCGTGCTGTCTGACGATGTTCAGTACGATGTTGCGATTGATGGTCTTGACTAGCTTCTGGTTGCCCTTCGGAACCGTGCCCGCCCGAAGGCGCGAGATCTCTGCCAACTTTCCAACGCTCCCTTCTTGCGCAGGCTTCCTGGGCATGCCGGTGTGGCTCGACATCCGACCCGCCGCTTCGACGGTCTTCGGCGACCACTGGATGACAACAAAACGGCTATGGTACTTTCTTCGCGCAGACGTAAAAGTCCTTCTGACGGAGCGGTTGAGGCGCGACGCGTGTGGCTCGGAAGCCTATCCCTTTACGCTGCCCGATGTCAATCCTTGCACGATGAACCTTTGGAAGAGCAGGGCGAGGAGCACCGGAGGAATGGCGGCCATGACTCCTGCGGCAGATATCTGGTCATAGGCGGTTATGTACTGGCTTCCCAGCTCCGCTATGAAGAGGGGCAACGTGATGGCGTTGTTGGATCTCGTGAATATCAGCGCGAGCAGAAACTCGTCCCACGCCAAGAGAAACGAGAGTATACCCGTGGCGACCAAGCCTGGCGAGGACAATGGAAGCACGACGTGACGCAGGACCTGAAGCCGCGTGCATCCGTCGATGCGCGCCGCCTCTTCCAGCTCGGTAGGGATCGTGAGGAAGAAGCCCCGCATGATCCAGATAACGAATCCCAAGATGAAAGTGGTGTAAAGGGTGACGAGGACCAGCTTCGTGTCGAAGAGGTGGAAAGACGAGCCGATGTTCATGAAGCCGTAGTCGATGTATGACACCAAGACGAAGAACGGGATCACGAGGGTGATGGTCGGAAGCATCCTTATTGACATGAGGGACAGAACGAGGGCCTTCTTCCCGCGCACGCGCAGACGCGCCAGCGCGTACGCCGCGAGGGAACCCGCGACGAGACATATGGCCGTCACGGAGCTCGCGACAATCATGCTGTTGCGGATGGCGAACACGAACCGCTCGCCCACCTCGCTCGAAAGGTCGAACATGACCTGAAAGTTTGCGAGAGTGGGATGTCTGGGGAACCAGTGGGTCGCCCGGTCTGATATGAGTTCGTTGTAAGGCGTGACGCTGGAGATGACAAGCCACGTAACAGGCGCCAGGGTCCACGCCACGATCACCGCGACTCCAAGGTAAACCCCTGCTCGCCTCAGCCAGACCACCGTCCTGCCCTTTCTCCTGCCCCTCAATGGTGGAAACCTCACACTGATCCCTCCAAGCTTCCTCCTGAGCCCGTGGCAAGAGCCGTCCCCGACCAATTGATCAGAAGCCTTCAATAGCCGTCTTCCGTGTAGAAGAGCCGAATGTATACAAGCGCGAGCCCGAGTATGAACAAGGCCACCAGGAACGAAAGAGCCGCTCCGCTCCCGAAGTGCAGGAACTTCATTCCCACCTCATACGTGAGCACTCCCAGCACTCTGATGGAATACTGCATGATGATGTAGATGATGTCGAACACGCGGAAGAGCTCCATGGTGCGCAGCACCAGGATGACGAGGAGCACCGGCTTGAGGAGCGGCAGCGTGATGTGGGTAAGCTTCCGCCAAAAGCCCGCTCCGTCCACAGTAGCCGCCTCGTACAGACTGCTGGGAATCGTCTGAAGCCCTGCGAGCACGAGAAAGGCCACAAGAGGCGTCACTTTCCACGTGTCGGCGACTATGATCATGTTCAACGCCCGCGTTACGCCCATCCACTTGAAAAGGGATCCCAGCACGGGGACGGCCTCGAATGGTACGTCAAATCCCAGCCACACTTGGTCGTGCGTTGGAGGGAACACGCGAAGCACCTTCATGAGCCCGTTCAACGCGCCGAACTTGGATCCAGCGAAGATCCACTCCCACATTCTGGCGTTGACCACGGTGGGAACGGCCCACGGTAACAAGATCATAGCTCGCACCACAGATCTTCCCCAGAACCTCTCATTCAGAACCAGCGCTATCGCGATGCCCAGGATCAGCTCCACGCCGAGAGAAACCAGGGTAAAGTACACTGTCACCCGCACGGCCATCCAGAAAAGGTCAGACTGGACGAGGTGGTGGACGTAATTGGCGAGTCCAACGAACCTCATGCTTATTCCGCCAACCGTCGGCTCGGCGTCTTGGAAGCTGAGGTACAGCGCGAACAGCAGAGGACCGATCACCACCAGCACGATCAGGGCTACGCTGGGTGCAAGGAGCCACCACGCCAACCTTCGCTCGCTAGCATCATGAGCTCTCAACAACATGTCGCCGACCTCCGTTACCAGCCCCTCGGAGGAGGACGCGGGGCCGACCGGCCACCCGGCTGGCGGCCCCGCGCAGAGCACGGACGGTGCAGCCCGACTACTTCTTCGCTAGAACCGCCTTTATCTCCTCCGCCGCTTTGTCCAGCGCCGCCTTGGGTTCCATCTTCATCTGCAGTGCCTGGTGGATGTACCGCTGCAGAATGGACGACACTTCAGGATAGGGCGGCACCTTCGGCCTGTGGTGCACCGCTGCTATCTGCTCGCTCTTGACTGCCATCGTCTGGTCCATCATGTTGGCGTATGCGCTCTTCTGCACGGAGGTCCACACGGGCATCTCCTGCAGGTAGGACCTCTGCACCAATGGGCTGGTTATGAACTTCACGTACTTCCAGGCTAGATCCTTCTTGCGGGAGTTCGCCATGATCGCAGCTCCCTGGAATCCGCTGACCGACGCCGTTTTCTTCTTGTCGGCTATGGCCTTCGAGACCGGAATGAGCCCCATCTCGCCGGACCCAACTACTTTTGATACCGCCGGGTCGTTCATCAAGGCGTACTGGAACGTCCAGTTCGTCGTGAAAGCGGCGTTGCCCGATATGAAATCGTCCTTCGCCGCCGTCTCGTCGTTGGTCAGGCACTTGGGGTTGGCGAGCCCCTCTTTGAGCAGGCTCACCATGAACTCGAGAGCCTTCACGCCGGGGCCTTCGTTGAAGATGGGCTTTCCGGAGGCGTCGAACGTGTCACCGCCGAACGCCCCAGTGAGCCACACGTACTCGCACACGAGGCCCTCTTTTTGGTTCCATGAGTCGGTCCAGGGGTACTTCACGATGTTCTTGGCCTTCATGGCCTTCATCTGTTCTACCATTTCCTCGAGCGTCTTCGGGGGACCGGCGAAACCCGCCTTCTTGATCATGTCCTTGTTGTAGAAGAACAACTGGAAGTTGGCGAGGAACGGCATCGCCCACGTCTTTCCGTCGAAGACGAAGGCGTCCATGATAGCCGGGGCTATGTCTTTGCGCATTTCCGCCGTGATCTGGTCGTCAAGCGGCACGACCATCTTCTTTGAGGCGAACTCCGCGGTCCAGATGAGGTCCAGGAGTATGACGTCGTAGGTAGCCACCGGAGCTACGGCCGAAGCAACGATCTTCTCGTGCTGTTCGTCATACTTGACGAAGGTTATATTGACCTTCGTGTCGGTCAAGAACTCGAACAGATCGGCCATATCACGGATGTCATCCGGCTGGTATCCCGCTTGGGCCATGTAGATGACGTTCAGCGTCTCCGCTGCCGACGCCCCGAGACAGCCGACCGCGACGAGCGCCACCATGCACAACGCGATGACAATAGCTTTTCGCACCTCGAGACCCTCCTTCGGAACTATTGTTCGCACGGACGTTGATCCCCGGGAACCTTCGAAACCCTGACCGCCTACACATCGCTAGGTTGCCGAGCACTCCCGTCGGCCACTTGCTTCGCGGGCCGGCTTTGCGACAACCTCCGCCCACAGGGCGGTTCTCTCGCCAGAGCTCACCTCCCCTCGTCTCCCCCGGTCCCCGCTCGCCAGGAACCTTGCTGTCCACCGGACCCCACGATCTAATGCTCCTCGCACCGCGCAGGCAGTGCGGGGCCATGGAGCTAGGCGGGCAGCGGGCCTTCCTTTCTTGTCTGCTTGAAGGAACTAGCCAACAAACGCCCCGCTGGACGACCCTTGCGCAGGTCGACCGCCGCGGCGACGACGATGGTCGCTGAGAAGCACACCAGGACTCGACGTTGACGAGAGCACGACGCCAAAACCGCTTCTACTCCCGCGCAGATCCGGCGCCACGGCGTTCCACGGCGTCGGAGAGCCGCCGGACAGGCGGCAGCCGAGCGAGACCGCCAGACACGCCCGCCCGGCCGAGGAGCTTTCTACGCTATCTAAACAAAGAGCTTCTTCGACGCGTCTTTGGGATCTCCTGCTGGAAACGGAGAATGGGGCCCAGTTTTTTCATCGGGCCCCATTTGAGGGTCAGGAAGGATGAGAGGGCACAACCTCCGATGTAGCTTCTCAGAAACGAACCCCGACGGGCGGTTCGCCTTTCGGTGTCTCGAGGGCGAGCTCTATGAGCATGTCGACGAGCTCGGGAAAGTCGATTCCCGCTGCTCTGGCCGCGTCTGGAAGAAGGCTCGTCTCGGTCATGCCGGGGATGGTATTCACCTCAAGGATATACGGGACTCCTCCAGGATCGACCATGAAGTCCGCGCGGGACATGCCGCGACAGCCCATGGCTTTGTGGGCTCTCACGGCGGCGTCCTGCGCTGCAGCGTATGCGTCATCCGGAATACGCGCGGGAATGATGTGCTCGCTCAGCCCCTTTGTATACTTGGCCTCGTAGTCGTAGAGACCGGTCGCCGACACTATCTCTATCACCGGAAGCGCCCGAGGTTCGCGATTGCCCAGCACTCCCACTGTGATCTCCGTTCCCTTGACGTACTCTTCCACCAGGACGTCTGAGTCGTACTCGAAAGCGTGCTCGAGGGCTCCATGAAGGCTGCCTGGCTCCTTTACGAGGGAGAGTCCTATGGTCGACCCTTCTCTGCAGGGCTTCACTATCACGGGGAACCCTAAGGTCTCCTGAACCTCCTGCGCGAGCCCATATTCGCCAGTTCTTCTCATATCGTCTCTCGTCACGGCGATGCCGCGCGGGCAAGTGAGGCCCTCAAGTCGAAAGAGCTTCTTGGACATTATCTTGTCCATGGCTAACGCACTGGCGAGGACGCCGGATCCTACGTACGGAATGCCCATTATCTCGAGCAGACCCTGCAGGCACCCGTCCTCACCGTACCTGCCATGCAACGCGATGAAAACCACATCGGGCTTCTCTCTCTGAAGAGCCGGGACGAGCCCGTCATCGAGGTCGAGAGAGATGACTTCATGTCCTTTGCGCTTCAGCGCGACCCCGACTTGCTCCCCTGTGCGCAAAGATATCTCTCTCTCCGCGGATTTCCCGCCCAGCACCAGGGCTACCTTCCTCATGGACTTGACAAGCGCACGCTGGCGGCCCTCCACGCCGGAGTGCGAGGGCAGGCGCGCTTCCCCTCCTTTCCGCGCGGGACTGCGACCCCGCGCTCATAAGCCGTATATGAGAGGAGCCATGACACGCACTGCAATGACCGAGAGCAGCGCAGCGTATAGCACGGCGGTCGCCGCCACGACGCCCACTGCGAATGAGATGACCTGGCGCGACAGCGCTTGAGACCTGTGAGCATATATCACCCAAGCCATCTCGAGGATGATGACTAGGGATAGAACGGCCGCGCACCTCAACATCCAGGCGAGACCCACGGTCATACCCCCGGTCCGAAAGCGAGTCTTCTATATACTATGCCTCCCGCCCGGAAAATGCGAAGCCGCCGCGCCGATCCCCCATCGCCTCAACTCGTCTATGAGGTCGTACCTCGTGAGATCGAGGTGAATCGGGGTGATCGAGACGAGGTTGTTTCGTATGGCCACTGAATCGGTGTCCTCGTCCTCATCGCAGTCGATCACGTCTCCCGCCATCCAGTAGTACGTCCTCCCCCTCGGGTCTATTCTCCGGTCGAACACGTCCTTCCACTTGCGAGCCCCGAGCCTGGTAATGGCCACGCCGGCTATGTCCTCCTCATCCACGGAAGGGACGTTTATGTTAAGGAGCGTATCTGGGGGAAGGCCCTTTTCGAGTACTTTCGACACCATCCTCGCGCCGAACTTCGCCGCATAGTCGTAATTGCAGTTCTCGAAGGCGGCCACCGACAGTGCCATGGCTGGCAGTCCGCAGATGGCGCCCTCCACTGCCGCGGAGACCGTACCGGAGTAAAGCACGTCCGTGCCCAGGTTGGGTCCGCGGTTGATCCCCGAGACAACCACGTCGGGTTTCCTTTCGAGCAGAGCCTCGACTGCCAGCTTCACGCAGTCGGACGGCGTCCCGTCCACAGCCCACGCCTCAGCGTCTAGTCCGGGAACGGTGACCTTCTCCACCCTCAAGGGGCGAAGCACGGTTATGGCGTGGCCCGTGGCGCTTCTCTCCCTGTCGGGGGCGACCACCACGACCTCTCCGAGAGTCCCGAGCTCAGCGGCGAGGATGCGAACGCCGTCCGCCAGGATCCCGTCGTCATTCGTCACGAGTATCCTCACAGCCATGCCTTCACTCCTCGTAACCGACCCGGTACACTCCCTCAACAGCGGCTATCTCATCTAGGAGCCTGTCCTTGCGCACTGAGAATGGAACTTCGAGCGCAAGATGAAGGGACGCCTCGTGTCCTGTCTCAATTGTCTCCATTTCCACGTCCTTGATGCTCACTCCGTACTTGCCTAGCACGGTGGCGATGGCGCCGAGCTGCCCGGGCCTGTCCTGCATCTGGACGAAGAGGGTGTCCCGCTTCGTATAGATGAACCTGCGTTCGAACCGATCCAAGACGATGAGCACCACCACCACTATGCCAGTGGTGAGAGCGCCCGCGAGGTAGAAGCCCGTGCCCACTGCGAGCCCAATGCCCGCCACCACCCACAGGCTCGCTGCCGTCGTCAGACCTTTGATCGTGGCGCCTTCCCTGAGAATCGTTCCCGCCCCTAAGAACCCTATGCCGCTCACTACCTGGGCCGCGATCCGACCTGGGTCGTACTGGATCACCCTTGTGAAACCGACGAAAGCATACTGGGAGATCATCATGATCAGGGCGGAGCCGACGCACACGAGGATGTGTGTCCTAAACCCGGCGGGGCGCTTGTGGCTCTCCCGTTCAAGGCCGATGAGCCCTCCGAACAGCACCGCCAAACCTAGGCGCACGATCATATCAGTCTGAGAAATCATTCCGTCACCCCCTGACGCGCCCGGTGGCCTGACTCGAGCGATTCGCTCTGGGCGATTATCGCCACGCAGGCTCCGAGCCGCAGCGTGCACCGGTCCCCATGCCGGTTGCACTGAATTATAGCACACCATTCCGCTCCCGGAAAGGGAGCGCAAAGAGAAGCGGCGGCGTATCCCGGTCTCGCTCCCACGCTGCCGGAACCACCAGCCGCCGCACAGCCCTCAAACCTGCCCTCTGACGGTCGGTCGGCCCTCGAGCCTCTTTGGCGGACGCCCCGCTCGCCCGCTCAACCACTCGCCCTTTGGACGCCTTGGTCTCGTTCGTTCAGCACTCGTATGGCCACCGCGTGCGCGACGCTCCTGAGGTGATCGAGCGCTTCGAGAACAGGCCTCACCGCGTCCTCTCCGCAGAGCTCCTTCAATGCCTGCAACGCATAGAAACGGAGATCCTCGTTCTCCATGCACACTCTGACGAGGGGTTCCACGGCCCTTCGATCCCCAAGCGCCCGCAAAGCCTGAATGGCTCCGTACCGCACATCCGTAGACTCGTCGGCAAGCGCGGCTATCAGGTGTTCAAGAGCCCTGATGTCCCCCACCTTGCGAAGAGCCTCGGTGGCCTCATACCTCACTTGCGGGTCAGCGTCGCTCAGCATCGTCGCAAGACGAGGAACCGCCTTCTTGTACTTGAGCTCTCCGAGCAGCTTCGCCGCCCTCCGGCGCACGTTCCTGTCGGCGCTGTCGGAAGCGGCCATGACCGCCCGCGCCACCTCATTCTTGGGGAACTTCATTATCGCGTGGGTGATGCTGTAAGCAACATAAGGGTTCTCTTCCTTGAGGGATCTCACGAGGGGCCCGAGAGCCCGCTCGTCTCCTATGGACCCGAGCGCTTCCGCCGCCCAGCTTCGGACCGAGTCGTCCGGGTCTTCCAGGGCGTATATCAGCACGTCCACCGCACGCGCCTCGGGGAGCTTGCTGAGGCCGTACGCCGCGCCTCGCCGCGCGAACACGTCTCCTTCCCGAAGAGCTGCCATGAGGACGTCCACGATTTGACCCCGAACGGCCGCAACCTCGGCCCTGGTCTGATCGCGGCCCTCCCCGTCGAGCTTGTCGAGGTCCTCTTCAAGGCGAGTCAGCTGGTGGATGAGGACGTCGATCCTGTCTGTTTTCTCGAGCACCCGCATCACCCCCGCACCTCACCGAAAGGCCTGCCCTGGACTCTATCGACGCACACGTGACCGGCACGTCAAGGAGAACCCTTCCGTTTGCACCGCGGCCGACCAGCCGCGACTTCTCGCACGGCGCCTCCGAGACATACCGACCGTGCCACCAGGAAGCACCGGCAAGGTCGAGCACCTTGGGACGAACACGAATGGGGGTGCCTTAATGTTTCGACGCCCTGTGGATGATTCCTCCCGCCGCGGCGAAACTTAGAGGGCCTTCATCCCGCAGTGAGGACACTTGTCCGCGTCGAGCGGCATCGTGTCGTGACACCGCAGGCACTCCTTCTTGACTGGTTTCGCGCAGTGCGGACAGAAAGCCAGATTGTGAATGTACCTTCGCTTGCAATGAGGGCATACAAGGAGCGCACCCCGCGGCCTAAGGAGCAAGTATCCTCCGAAGATGGCTGGGACAGCGACATATCCCACCATCAGCGCACCTATCACGATCGCCGCCGCCCAGAGCAGGGGATTGGCATCCCGCCCGCGCGCGTCCCGAAACGTCCACCACGCCGCCACGGCAGCCACCACAAGGGTGGCTATGGTCACAGGCCAGCTCACACCAACACCCGATCCCATGTCCGATTGGACCGGCCTCCCTCAGGCTCTCTCGACACCCGACGGCCGGCCTCCCCTCCCCCCTGTTTCAGATCCCGTCCAGGATGTTCAAGCCCTTTCGAAACACAGGCGAGGTTTCCGCCTGTGGATCTCGAGTCATCAGATCCACCACCGCCTGCATCGGGTCTAGCCCTGAGAAGAGGATCTCGTACAGCTTCTCCGCGACGGGCATTTGCACTCCCGCGCGACGACCAAGCTCAACCGCGGCACGCGTTGTGGGAATTCCCTCCACGACCATGGGTGTGGAAGCCAGGACGTCTTTGACCTTCCGGCCCCGCCCTATCTCTATTCCCGCCCGCCTGTTGCGCGAATGCATGCTCATGCATGTCACGACGAGATCCCCCATCCCGGAAAGACCCGCAAAGGTGAGCGGGTTGGCTCCCAGAGCGATCCCGAGGCGCGCGATCTCCGCGAGGCCCCGCGTCATCAGGGCTGCCCTCGTGTTGTCCCCAAACCCGAGTCCGTCCGCAATTCCGGTGGCTACGGCGATCACGTTCTTCAGGGCGCCGCCGAGCTCCACTCCTATGACGTCGTGGCTCGTATACACCCGCATGGTCGGACACATCAGAGTGTCCTGCGCGAGCTTCGCTACATCGTCATTGACAGACGCGGCGACGAGGGCGGTAGGCACTTCGCGGGCGACCTCTTCGGCGTGGCTTGGGCCGGATATCACCCCTATGTTGCCGTGAAGCTCCCGTGGGAGCTCCTCCGCAAGCACTTGAGACAGGCGCAGGAGAGTTCCCTCCTCGATGCCCTTGCCTGCGTGAATCACAACTTGATCCTGCCTTAGGTACGGCCTGGCAGCCCGGATGACGGCCCGCATATGCTGCGCCGGGACAGGCACGAAGAGGAGGGGGGCGTCGTGCACCACCTCATCCAGAGCGGTCCGAGCGGTTACACCCTCTGGGACCACGACCCCCGGTAGAAAAGTCTCATTCGTGCGCGAGGTTGAGATCTCACGCGCTACTGCTTCCTCACGCGCCCAGAGGTCGACCCTGAACCCCTTTCTTGCGAGGAGTATGGAGAGAGCCGTCCCCCATCCTCCCGCGCCGATGACGCCCACACGCGTTGGCGAAGACACGCTCCGACCCCCCTAAGCCGCCGCCAGGCAATCGTTCCCGAATCAGCGTCAGATTCTTACGCGCCCAATCCCACACGTCAGGTCCCGCCACGATCCACTCTGCCTCGCCGATGGCTCGTCCGTCCGATCGCCGCTGCGGTCCCGCCGCGCCCGGACGGTCGATCACGACCCGTGTCTTCGCGGGAGAGAGTCCCCCAGCGCTCCAGAACTCTAGTCGGCCGGATCCCCCAGTCTCCGTTCCGTGCCAGTGATGAGCCGCTTGATGTTGGAGAAGTGCTTCACTATGGCGATCCCGCCGACTGCCGCAGCGAGCACCACATATCCCTCAGGCACCCCCATGACGTACGCCACCGCCGGCGCGAGCGCCGCGATCACGACAGACCCAAGTGAGACGTAGCGCGTCAACGCAACGAGCCCAGCCCATATTGGAGCCAGCACGCACGCCACCGCGGGCATGGTCGCGAGGATGATTCCGCTGCCGACACCCATGCCCTTGCCCCCACCGAACCCGAGAAAGAGCGACCACGCTCCTCCGACAGCCGCTGCGATGCCACACGCCGCAGCGCCGACAGGGCCGGCCACTTCTCGACCGAGGTACACGCTGAGCGCCCCTTTTCCCATGTCGCCCGCGAGGACCAAGAGAGCGGGTCCCGGACCCAGCACTCGCAACACGTTCGTGGCCCCGATGTTCCCGCTCCCACGTCGCCTTACGTCCACTCCCCGCAGGAGTCTCCCAACCAAGTAGCCAAAAGGGATTGAACCGAGAAGATAACTAAGCACTACTGCTGGAACCATCCTTTGCCAGACCACGACCTCTCCTCCGATCCATTGCTAGCCTCTCCGGCGGAACCTGAGCCTCACCGGGGTGCCCTCGAAATCGAAGGCCTCACGAAGCCTGTTCTCGAGGTAACGCTCATACGAGAAGTGGACCAAATCGGGATCGTTCACGAACAACGAGAACTCAGGCGGCCTGGTCCCCACCTGGGTTCCATAGAAGATCTTGAGCTGACGCCCTCTATCGTGCGGTGGCTCGACCCTCATCTGCGCTTCCTCGATCACCTCGTTCAGCGCGGACGTAGCAACCCTGCGGGCATGGGCGGCCGCAGCCTTCTCAACGGCAAGCATCAGCCGTTGGATCCCCGCGCCAGTCAGAGCGGACACAAACACTCGGTAGGCGTACGAAAGGAAAGCGAGATCCGAGTCGATAGCCCTCTCCAGTCTGGCCCTCGCTCCCTCCTCCTTGCTCACGAGGTCCCACTTGTTGAGGACGATCACCGAGGCGCGTCCTGCTTCGTCCGCCAGACCAGCTATCCTCACGTCCTGGGCGGCCGGCCCCTCCGACGCATCCAGTACGACGAGCGCCACGTCGCATCCGCGGATCGCTCTTTCCGCCCGAAGGGCGCTGTAGCGCTCGATCGCGCTGTGCACTCTCGTCTTCCTGCGCAACCCCGCGGTATCTATGATGACGAACCTGCGGCCGCGCCACTCAAATGGCGTATCCACTGCGTCCCTCGTCGTCCCGGGCTCGGCGCTCACGATGGACCTCTCCGTCCCGAGGATGGCGTTGACCAGCGAGGACTTGCCCACATTGGGCCTGCCTACCACGGCGATCCTCACCGCTTCCTCGGTTTCCAGGTCCTCGCCCCTATCTTGGCTTTCGCCCAAATGCACGAGGACCGCATCGAGGAGGTCTCCTATCCCCGTGCCGTGTACTGACGAGATCGGCACGGGACATCCAAATCCAAGGGCGAAGAATTCCAGATAGTCCTCGCGACGTGCTCCTTCCGCCTTGCTTGCCACCAGGATCACGGGACGACCGGATCGCCTGAGCAAGTCGGCTATCTCCGCGTCTTGCGGAATCAAGCCGGACTTGGTATCGACTAGGAACAGGACGAGATCCGCCTCTTCGATGGCCACCCTGGCCTGCGCAGTAGTCATGTCCTGAATCGGATCTCCACTCTCCGAGGGCTCTATGCCACCCGTGTCTACCAAGATGAACTTGCGCCCGCGCCACTCGACGTCGGCGCATATGCGGTCACGCGTCACTCCCGGAGTCTCCTCGACTATCGCGTGCTGTGTCCCGACGATCCTGTTGAAGAGAGCGGACTTCCCCACGTTCGGCCGGCCGACGATGGCGACTACTGGGGCTCCCATGCGCAGCCACCTCTCCTCAACGCGCACACTGCGAGTGAAGCAGGATCTGGCGAAACGACTTCAACGGGCACTCCGCACTCACGTTGCAGCTCGTTGACTGTCATGTCGTCCAGAAACCTGGGTTCGTCGGCCTTCAGGGACACGCTCGGGATCACCACGGCGTCACACTTTCCTCGGCCGACCGCCAGAAGATAGGTTCTTGCGATGTCGCGTCCGGTCAATAGGCCTGCTGCCCTCACGCCCGGCCCGAAAAACGCGTTCTTGACGAGAAGCGTTCGGCAAGATAGACCCCTCACGCGCTCAAGGAGTCTGCATGCCTCACCCACCACCGCGTATGCGTCTTCACCCGTCACGACGACCAGCCTCGTCGGAGTATTGACCTCTTCAGGCAGCCGTCCGCTCGCTTTCAGCGCGTCGAGATGGTCGATGAACTCCCGCAACAGGCCAACTCCGTTCTCTATTTGCGGAAAGTCCTCATAAGCCTCGCGTCCTGGTACGGCGCGTCCGGCGCGGAGATAGAGCTCGTCGGAGGCGAACACGAACCTGTAGGAGCACACTTCCAGCGATTCCCTCTGCCACCTCTCCACGTCCGCGATCACCCGGGCGGCGTCTTCCTTCAGGACCGGAGCGACTCTGGGAAGCCCTCGCCTGTGTCTCGTAAGCCCCACCGGAACCACTGCACACGACCTCACGCCCGGGAAAAGGGACCGAAGATCGCGTACGGTCCCCTCGAGATCAGAGCCATCGTTCAGCCCTGGGCAGAGGACCACTTGGGTATGGATTACGATCCCCGCTTCCACCAGCCTTGCCAGGCTTCTCATGACGTCACACTGTCTCTTCCTACCGAGGAGCCGCCCGCGCGTGGCGGGGTTCGTGGAGTGTACGGACACGTAGAGTGGAGACAACCTCATTGAGGCCACGCGGGCGTAATCTTCCTCAGTGAAGTTCGTCAGCGTAATGTAGCTTCCAGTCATGAATGAAAGCCTGAAGTCGTCGTCCTTCAGCCGAAGAGTCCTGCGCACCCCGCGAGGAAGCTGGTCCACGAAACAGAAGACGCAACGATTACGACACCGCCGCACCCCATCGAAGATGGCGTCGGTGAACTCGAGTCCGCAGGACTCATCGAAGTCCTTCGCCACCTCGACCACGAGCACTTCGCCGTCGGACTTCTCGAACTCCAACGAAAGCTCCTCATCAGCGCAAAGGAACCTGTACTCGAGCACGTCCCGCACCTGTCTGCCGTTCACGGCTACGAGCCTGTCACCTGGCACGATGCCAGCCTCATCGGCAATGCTTCCCGCCTCTACTCGGGAGACAACGGCACCACGCGACGAGCTCGCCGGCATGGTCCTGCGGCGTGTTTTCAGAGAAGAGCTACAAGAAGAGGAGGGACTCATGCCCTCCTCGAACGACGCTCTCGAGACAGCGATCACAACCTACCCCTCTACTTCAGCCTAGTATACGACTTCGTACAAGGCATCCTGGAGAGCCTTGTCATTTATCTTGATCTGCGCCGCGTCCTTGAGCTCGCTGATCACCGTCGACGCAGGCTTCGCTTTCTCTCGCGTGACCTGCTTCACGACCTCGTCGCGGACTTCCTCGAGTGAGGGAACACGCTCAGGCTTCTTGTCCTCGACCCTTATGATGTGATACCCGAAGGAGGACTTCACTGGACCGCTCGTCTCACCTATCTTCAGCTCAAAAGCCACCTTCTCGAACGCAGGATCCATGGCTCCCCTCTGGAAGTAGCCAAGGTCTCCGCCTTTGTCCTTGGAGCCAGGATCCTCCGACTTCGCCTTGGCGAGCTCCGCGAAGTCCGCGCCACCAGCCAGTTCCTTCCGTATCTCGTTCGCGGTCTTCTCGTCCTTGACCAGGATGTGCCGGGCCTTCACCTCTTCGGGCTCCTTGAAATCCTCTTTGTGTTCGTCGTAGTACTTCTTCACCTCATCGTCGCCCACCGTCACGTCCTTCGACGCGATCGCCTCGAGCAAGAGGTTGATCTTGATCTGGTGTCGCAGGTCGTCCATGGTCATCCCATACTGTGACAGTGCCTGCTCCAGACTCGCGTCCGAGCCAAACTGCGCCTTGAGATCGTCGATCTCGGCAGCCACGTCCTCATCAGTCACCTGGATGCCGTACTTGGCAGCTCCCTGCGTGATGAGCTCCTCCCTGATCATTTGAGCGAGAAGCTGCCTACCCGATTGCTTTTCCAGCGCCGAATGAAACTCCTTCCAAGTAATGGCTGCAGAGTTGACTTTCGCGACGGCCCTGAGATCGGAGTATGTCCACGCGGCGCCGATGGCCACGAGGCCAACGACCACAACGGCAATCACGACGGTTAGCGGTCTCTTGCTCTTCACCCCTGGTTCCTCTCCTTTCGGCTCGCCCTCTCCGGGCATCACAAGGACGAAATCAGTGTACCACACCCCCTTTGGGGTGTCAACTGCAGTGGGACGCGGCTGCAGTGGGACGCGGGCCGCGCGCAGTGGGATGCGGAGGGCCTGGAGAGGCGCGCTTCGTCGAACGTCACTCTGGGGTCACTGTCCGGAGATACCGGAAAGACGCCGCTTGACATCTTGCACTAGCCGCACGAACTTCGGGTACGAACGCCTCATCCCCCAAATGGTGAGGGGGCGTCCCACCCCTATCAGCCCCACAGCTCTCGACAGGACGCCGCCGATCCTGGTAACGAGTCCGACCTCCGGCAAGGTGTCCACCAGGAGGTATTCGTCCCGTGATACTCCGCAGATACGGAAGATGCTCTCCACCGCCCGCTTCACCACGCCTTTGGCCGCGCCCATTCCGATGATGTACACTTCCCTTCCTGCCTCGTCAATCCCCATCAAGAAGCAAGTGCCGATCTGGTCCGGAGTGGTCTTGTCGTAGTGCGGCAACGCCAGCATCTCGCACGGCTCGGGTACTCTATCAGAAGGCAGCCACCCGAGGTGAATGGCTGCCGCTACGACGGACGAGTGTGAGCTTCCATAACAATGGTAGATGACTTTCATCCGGGGGCATCCTCCGTCATCGGCCGGGCGGGGCTGGCGTCACATGGAAGGTCCCGGACCGAGGTAGACCGCGCTAGCGTGCGGGCGACTTGCACACGGCCTGCGGGCGGAACCGAGCACTACGAGACGGGGGAAGATCATGGCTTCCTCTTCCGGCGAAGGCCTATGAGGTTGAGCAACCCTCGCGCCCCCACCCCCGCGAGCCGGGTCCTGATCTTCCTCCAGTTATCGGAGTTTGCGACGAGGTAGGCTCCCCCACCCACGACCACAAGGCCAACCATCCAGATTAGGGCGCGCCCCACGCCGCCCCTCACGGCCCCGACCCCGGGCGCCGCGACGCCCAGCACCTGGCCCACGGACGAAGCAAACAGGTTGACCGCTCTCTCGGCTTGGTCAAGTCTGTTGGTGTGCGCGCCGACCTCAATGATCACGGAGCGACCCAGCATGTCCTGGTTATAGTCGCCTTGCGCCCACAATATGCCCTTGATGAGTCCAGGCGCTCGGCGGTCGGCTTCGGCCTTGAGCGTCTTGGCGAATTGGATGTTCTGGCCCCTCGTTTGGTTCTGCTGGCCAACCACAAGTGTGATCTTGGTGACGTCCTCGCCCGCCACGGTCGCCCTGTACGCCTGCGGAGGCACAGCGTCCCTGTGGATGTCGAAGGCCGCTATAGGATTCTCCTTCATGAGCTGGGCCAATGTTCTCCTGGACCTGGCGTACGCGCCCCCGTCGTGAGGGTTATGGTTGTCCGTCGACCTTACCACCCGAAAGCCTTGCTTCTCAAGAGCCCGCTCGAACGCGGCCGCGACCTTGTACACATCGCCCCAGTCCTTGGTGGGCGTCCCGCTCGTTGGCTCGTACGACTCGTCGCTGTGCGTGTTGTACAGCACGACCGTCCTGCCCCGGCCCTGCTCGCCCTGGGCCAGGAACACGCTGCGCAGTGCGGAAACGGCCGTTGAAAACGCGCGCTCCAGCAGCCCCTGAGCTCCACTGCCGCGCTCCTCGTCAAGCCCCAGGGTTCCTACGAGCACAGCGTGGGCGATGTCCCCTTGAACGAGGGTGATCTCGTACGCTCGATCGTCCTCGGCGATGAAGATGTCGCCTGGAGCGACCATGATGGCAGTCATGAAGATCTCCCGCTTCTCTTCGTCCACCACCGTGTAGTAACCCTCGCCGCGTTCCTCGTGAGCCAGTGCGGGAAGCGAGAGGGTCACCATGGCCACGGCGACTGCGCTCGCCAGCATCGCAATTGCCGCCGCGAGTCTTCGTCGTCGGCTGGCTCCGTGAGCATTCAGACCCACGTCAGACCTGGTCACTCTCATCCCTCCCTGAGTCGTCCGCGCGCGCGAGCGTACCCTTGGAGCGCTCCTCGTCCGCTCGCGGTTGCGGACCTTCCGAAGGCAGGGGCGAATCCACCCGCATTCTTCGGCGGACGTTGGGGACAGGTCCACCCTGAACCCTCTCCATGGCCTCTCCGAATACCTCAGCGAGGCCCACCGCCACCACCGCCGCGATCACCACAGCGTCGAACACTCCCGCTCCACCCAAGTGCACGGTGGCCGGCATGCGTCTGGACGTCACCTCCACGAGATGAGCCACATCGAGAAGCACCACGCCCAACACCGCCCCGGCAAACGCCGCCCTTCTCGATCTCCCCGCAAGATACGCGACGACACCCGCCACTAGCCCGAATGCGTACAGAGGGTCTATAATGGCGCGGCCCTCCTCGAAGGAGAAGACCTTGGTGAGGGCGAAAAGCGCGACACCTGTTATGACGGTCGCGGCTATACCCCTCCCTGTCTCCGTGGGAGTGTCGGCACGCGCCAGAACGTACACAGCAAGCACGATGGGTACAACCGCCCCCCCAAGGCTGATGGTCACGGACTGGACACCGCGCCAAACAGGCACGTCAACGAAACTCCCGACGAGCATCAGCCCGAGTGCCGCGAGGGCTTGCCTGTCAGTGAGGTGCATTCTGTCCAGGACTCGGTGGGTCACCCCGAGGAAGATCAAGATGCTGGTGCCAAGCAAGAGGACGAGTCCTACGGTCATGTCCTGCCGCCGCCTCCCTTCCCGGTGCGCAACTTTCTCGCCGTCCTACGTTCACGCGCCGTCGTACGCGCACGAACCTGCGGCCACTCTGCCACACTCTGGAAGGTAGCGTAACCTGAAACTCCGAGGCTTATTCGCAACGAAAGGGCCGGCGGCTTCATCCTGCCGCCGGCCATGCGTCCAATCGATGGCCACCTGCTCGTGGTCGCCTGGTGACCTTCCGCTCTTGCGATACGTCACCGACTTCCCTGAGATGAACAAGACGGAGAGTCGGCTATTCCTCCCTCGAGTTCTTCAGCAGATCCCCGAACACGTCTCCGAGGGTTGGCCCGGACTCCTCCTCCTTGTCGGCGTATTTCTTGAACGCCTGCCTGTCTCCCTCAGCCTGCGCCTCTCTCAGGCTCAGACCGATGCGATGATCCCGCGGCCTCACGCTTATGACCTTAACGGACACTTCATCCCCGGGTTTCACGACCTCGTCAGGACGTGACACCCGTCTCTCTGCAAGCTGGGATATATGGATGAGTCCCTCGATCCCGGGTTCGAGCTCCACGAAAGCGCCGAAATCTGCCAGCTTCGTGACCTTGCCGGTCACAATGCTTCCGACGGGATAGCGCGAGGTTATGTCCTCCCACGGATCCTGCAGGGTCTGTTTGAGCCCCAGCGAAATCCTCTCGCGTTCCCTGTCCACCGAGAGAACCTTCACCCTTATGTGATCGCCTTCATGCACCACGTCACGGGGATCGGTCGTCCTCGTCCATGCCATGTCGGACACATGCAGCAGCCCTTCGACGCCTTCTCCAATGTCCACGAAGGCCCCGAAGTTCACGACTCGCCTGACGATGCCGTCCACGATCTCGCCTTCTTGAAGCGAATCGAGCACCCTCGCTTTCGCCTCCGCCGCCTCCTGCTCCTGCACTAGACGGGCGGAAAGCACGACGTTCCTCTTTGCCCGGTCGGCCTCGAGCACCTTCATACGCAGGGTCTGACCCACGAGGGGTGAAAGGTCCGCCATGGGACGGCGGCTCGCGTGCGACGCCGGGACAAAGCCCCTCAGACCGACATCCACCACTACACCGCCCTTGACGACGTCAGTGACCTCGCCCTCCAAGATCTCACCGCTGTCGAGCGCTCTCTGCACCGTCTCCCAGGCCCGCTCGGTGTCGGCCTTCCTCTTGGATAGACGCGGCCTGCCTTCCTTGTCCTCAAGCCTCTCAACGAGAACGTCTATCTCCTGCCCCTCCCGAACGACCTCAAGGCAGGACTGAACCGGTCTCCTCGATATCTCCGACCTCGGCACAACCCCTTCGGACTTCAAACCGATATTCACAAGGACCTCGTCGGGGTGTACTGCCACGACCGTGCCCCTGACGATGTCTCCCTCGGATATCTCTGATCCCTCGGGCATCTGCTCGCCGTCCGCATGGGCCGTCTCTCTCGACGTTCCGCGGGGCTCCCCCTCACCCCGGGCCTCACCACCGGACTGCTCCCTCGCCGGTCGGGAAGCATGCGGAGCCGACTCAGTCCCCGACTCTGTCGCCGCCCCCGCCGAACCAGCCGGCCCGTTCGGTTCTTCGGCTGCGCCTGACATAGCACGTGAGCTCTCTGGAGCCGCGGACGCATCATCGGGAGCGTTCTGCGCTCTCTGCTCCCCCCCGAGGGCGGCTTCCCCCTCGCCGCCTCCGGTGCAGCAATCGCGCCCCTGGCAGCAGCCGTCTTCGCCCTCGCAGCCGCCCGTCCTCGGGCCTTTCTCGTCACCTTGTGCGACCATTGGTTCCTCCCGTTCATTCTTCTTGTCTTCGCCCAGTACGCTCATCCTCTCCATGACCTCCTCGATAACCCAATTCGGCGTCGATGCCCCCGCCGCAATCCCCACCGATCTCACGCCGGAGAGATCCAGAGAGTCCACATCGGGCACGGCCTCTATCCAATACACCTTCGCCCCTTCGGCCTCACAGATCTCAGCGAGTCTACGCGTGTTCGCGCTGGCTCGCCCGCCCACCACGATCATGGCATCCACTGACCGTGCAAGCTCGCGCGCAGCCTGTTGCCTCTCCTCTGTCGCGTTGCAGATTGTATTGTAGGCCACGAGTTCCTTCGCCCGCAAAGCTAGGGCGGCAAGCACCTGGCGAAACGCCTCAATCGTTTGGGTGGTCTGACAGACGACACCTACCCTGGGTCTCACAGGGCCGGAGAGGACATCCTCGGCAGATCTCACGACGCGGGCGTCGCCTCCCGCGAACCCGACGAGGCCTGCGACCTCTGAATGTCCATCGTCTCCGACGATAAAAACCTGGTAACCATCACGCTTCAAGTCCGCAACGAGCCGCTGAGTGCGGCCGACATTGGGACACGTCGCGTGGACTACCTCGAGTCCACGTCTCTCCGCCTCTTTCAGCAGATCCGGCGGCAGCCCGTGAGACGGTACTATGAGGATCCCTTCTTTGATCTCATCGAGCCCCGCGACCGGCGCAACGCCCTTCTCCCTCAACTTCTCCACCACGAGCGGGTTGTGGACGAGTGGTCCGATCGTGAACGCCCGTCCCTTCGAGCCCGCTTCTTCTGCTATTCCCACTGCGCGGCGGACCCCGTAACAGAACCCCGTCCGCTTGCTCAGGGCGATGCGAAGCCCGTCATTTCCTTCCATTTAGTATCTCCCGCAGAAGGACCAACATTATCTCGCCGCCTGCGCGCCTCCCGCGATGAGCTCCGCTATGTGCTGCATCATGAGGCTCTTCAGGTCGACGCTCTCTCTCCCTGCCTCCCGTCCCTGTCCTTGACAGCAGCTAGGCGGGAATATCGGCTTGCCCACCCTCACCGATATCCTCCCTGGCCTCGGCAGCACAGCTCCCTTTCGAAGGATCTTATCCGTGCCGACGATACCGACGGGGACGATTGGGGCGCCCACCTTCTCCGCAAGCACCACCGCCCCAGAGTACGGCGCCTGAAGGCGTCCCGTGAGGCTTCGGGTGCCCTCAGGAAACACGCCAAGCACCTGCCCCTTGAGGAGGATCTCGACAGCCCTGTGGAACGCCTCCTTGTCAGCCTGCCCACGCCTTACGGGAAACGCGCCCAAGCTGGACAGGATCCACGCAAAGAACCGGTTCGAGAAAAGCTCGTGCTTAGCCATGAACCTGACTGGTCTCGCTATCGCGCACCCTAGGACTATTGGGTCAAGCATGCTCAGGTGGTTGGCCACCAGTATCACTGGCCCTTCCGAGGGTACGTTGTCGTCACCATCGACCCGCGTCTGAAAAGCGATCTTGAGGACCACCCGCAAGATCGCCCGAACTATCACGTAGAACAAGCTCGCTCCTCCTTGGCACGCGACGAAGCCGGCGAGTGCATGCGTTGACCTGTCGCGCTCTCGACCAGCCGAGCGACTTCGGCGATCGTCTCCTCGGGGGTCTTGCCGGTGGTGTCGATGACCACCGCGTCGGGCGCAGGGCACAGCGGCGCTATTTCACGCTCGCTGTCCAACCGGTCGCGATGCGCAACCCCTTCCGCCACAGCCACGCGACTGCTCCTACATCCGCGTTCTCGAGCCTGGGCGACCCGTCGCCGGACCCTTTCCTCGAGCGTGGCAACGAGGAATACCTTCACGTCGGCGTCGGGCGCCACGACCGTGCCGATATCCCTCCCATCCATGACTACGCCACCCTCGCGCGAAAGCGACCTTTGCCGCTCGAGCAGCGCCAGCCTCACCCCTGGGACAAGCGCCACTTCGGACACACACGCGTCAACTTCTGAAGACATGAGGCTTTCGGTGACGTCCTCGCCGTCGAGGAGCGTGCGCGACTCACCGAGAGCATTCACGCGTATGGCAATGTCGCATGACTTTGCAAGCGTCGTTAGGGCTTCGCTCGATCTTACGTCCACCCCGAGACGCAAAGCCTTGAGCGCGACGGCCCGATAGAAATGGCCGGTGCTGACGTAGCGGAGCCCGAACATGGCGGCGATAGCCCTCGCCACAGTGCTCTTCCCCGCGCCGGCCGGGCCGTCGATGGCGATCACAGGGCGCTTCATTCTAGCTTCTGCCTTATTCGACATGCGTTCCTTTATTCCTCTTCTTCCACACTGAATTGCCACCTAATTCATCGCGCGACCTCGTGTATCCGCAGCGCTACCCCCTCGAGACGATCCGCTCGGCTGATTCGGCCCCTTCCCCGCTCCGTGAGCAGAGCAGCCTGTGCGACGACGACAAGCGTCAAGAGCACCAGGAAAGCTAGCCAGAAGGCCCGCTCGAGGCGGACCAGGAGACTCTCATCCCGTGAGGAAGAGCCGCTACCGGACATCGCGAAACACCGCCTCTCCCATGGCGGCGGACAGCCCTGCCAGGAAACCCGTGGAGAACGCTGCTTGGAGGTTGAAACCGCCTGTGGTGCCGTCTACGTCCATCACTTCCCCAGCGAAATACAGCCCCGACACCAGCTTGGATCCCATGGTGTGCGGGTCTATCTCGTTCACGCTCACTCCTCCCGCTGTGACCATCGCTTCCTCAATCGGCCGCGTTCCTTTGATAGTGAGGACGAGTCCTTTGATGACGCGCCCCAGTGCAAGCCTTTCTTCGCGCGTCACCTGCGAAACCGGCTTCGTCCCGTCTATGTGCGCCTCGCGGACCAGCACGGAGATGAGCCTCGCCGGCATGAACTCGACAAGTGAGTTCGGAACCCGGCGACGAAAGTGACGGTCAAAAGCCTCAAGCAGCTCCCTGTCTATCTCAGCCAGGGTAAGCCCCGGCTTGAGGTCTATCACGAGACGCGCGGGGCCTTCCCCGCGCTCGAGGGCCAGAGCTATGTCCCTTGACAGAGCATGGACCACCGGCCCGGACACCCCGAAATGCGTGAAGAGCATGCCCCCGAATTCCGCGCCCAAAGACTGCTCCGCCACAAACGACTCCACCCTGACGTCTCTCAGCGCGAGACCGGCAAGGCTCGCGACCCACGGCTCCTCTGTCTCAAGAGGAACCAAGGACGCTCTGGGCTCCACTATCGTGTGGCCGAGCTCTCTCGCCATGCGGTAGCCGTCGCCGGTGGACCCAGTCATCGGGTGCGTCACCCCGCCCGTTGCGACCACCACCGCATCGCACGACACGAGCCCGGGGCTCATCGGCACCCTGCCCGCGACGACTCCCAGAACTCGACCGTCATCCGCCAAGATTCGGTCCGCCTCCCAGAGGCATCTCATCTCGACGCCCTTCTTTCGGGCGCACGTCACCAAGGCGGTCAAAACGTCCCTTCCCACCCCAGAGAATGGGAAGACTCTCCCATCCCCTTCCACCACGCTCTCGACGCCCAAGTCTGAGAAGAATCTCCTCAGTCTTGACGAGTCCAGCGCGGAGAAGGCGGAGTAGAGGAACTCGCCGTTGCCCGGCATCCCGGCCACAAGGCCCTGAACATCGGTGTCGTGAGTGAAGTTACACCTGCCCCCACCGGTGAGGAGGAGTTTGCGCCCAACCTCTGGGTTCCGTTCGAGCAACGTAACCCTCGCGCCCTTTCCTGCCGCCGCAATCGCGGCCATGAGCCCGGCAGGCCCGCCTCCTATCACGACCACGCGTCGTCCTCCGCCAGACTTCATGCTCAACTCTCAGCAGACCTCGCACTCTATCTTTGGGGCCCTCGGTCGCCTGGGGCCCTGGTTTCGCACGCCACACTATTCTGCACAAAGCGTCAATATCCTTCCCACTCAGTTCCATCTTCATCCTCTGCCGCCACCGGCGCCTGGCGCTGGTCGCCGCTGCCAGGGCCTTTGGAACGCCCTGCGCGTCCCGCCGCTTTCGCCGCAAGGGTCTGCACCCATCGAACCTCGTCAGGGGTTAGCCGCCTCCACGACCCGACTTTCAGGTCGCCCAAGACGAGCCTCCCGAGGCGGGTCCTTCTCAAGTGCAGCACCGGGTGGCCCACGGCGGCGAGCATGTTCCGAACCTCGCGCTTCCTACCTTCGTGAATCTCGACCTCTATCACGGCTGACGTGGAGTCGCTTCTCAGCAACCTAACTCGCGCGGGCGATGTAACCACGTCTCCAAGCCTCACCCCGCCTCTGAGCGCCTCGAGCGCACGTTCGCCCGGCACGCCCCGCACTTGCGCTATGTAAGTCTTGGGCACCTCGAACGCGGGATGAGTAAGGGCGTACGCCGCGTCTCCGTCATTCGTAAGAAGGATAAGGCCTTCGGTGTCGAAGTCCAGCCGGCCCACGGGGAAGAGTCTGTGACGGTCGCGCGGGACGAGGTCGAGCACGGTTGGGCGACCTTGAGGATCCCGAGCCGTGCTGATGTAGCCGGCAGGTTTATTGAGCAGATAGTACACTCTGGAGTCATCGATGGTGATGGGTCTTCCGTCGACACTGACCTTGGCGCGGGACGGGTCCACCCTCGCCCCCGGCTCGCGAATCACCACGCCGTCCACTTGCACGCGGCCCTGCCTGATGATGTCGGCACTGTGCCTTCTTGAAGCAACTCCCGCCCGCGCGAGCACCCTCTGAAGCCTCTCCATGGCAAGACCCACCGGCCGTGGTTACCTCATCTTCTTCAGCCTATCCAGGCTCTCGACTGAGCCGAGGATCACGAGAACGTCCCCCTCGCGGACCCGGTCATCCGCTCCCGGGGAGACCTTCACGGTGTCGCCGCTGCGAATGGCCACCACGTTTGCTCCGAAGCGAGTTCGAAGGTTCAGCTCTCTCAGGGTCTTGTCCTCGAATTCCTCGGTCGCCACGATCTCCGCCACTCCGTAGTCAGGAGACAGCTCGATGTATTCCAGGATATTGGATGAACCCAGGCTGTTGGCCAGTCTGACTCCCATGTCCCGCTCTGGGTACACCACGCGATCAACGCCCAGTTTCTCGAGCAGTCTCCCGTGAAGCTCGTCTGTGGCCTTGGCGACCACCTGCCCGACTCCGATCTCCTTCAGTATCATGCACGCTAGTATGCTCGACCTGATGTCGTGGCCCACCGTCACGACCGCGACGTCCACGTTGCGGATCCCCAGCGCCCGGAGAGCCTCTTCATCGGTGGCATCTGCCTGTACCGCGTGGGTCACGTCATCGGCGACGTGTTGCACCTTGTCAGGGTCTACATCGATGGCAAGAACCTCGTGACCCATCTTGCTGAGAGCCCTGGCCACGCTCGTGCCGAATTTCCCAAGACCGATCACTGCGAATTGACGCACAGATATCATCTCCGTTCAGGCTGTACAGTAATCGGCGGGCAGGCGAAGCACACGGAGCAGCGGTGCGCCCGCCAACCCTCCAGCGGAAAGGTTCCCTGCCTTCAGGAAGATTCTACTGCACAGCCAAGGAGAATGCAAGTTGAGGAAAAGGAGGAGGGCTCACTGGACCCCGCCCTGAACGTTCGGCCTCTGCGCGGAGACCTCAGAGGCAGGTGGGCTCTGGCGCCTTCTTGCGGACATTTGTCCCAAGAGGGAGGGCACGACGTCGATGAGCCTGTCGATGATGGCTCCCCCGTCAACAGGCAACGCGCGGATCTGTCCCTGCCCTACCACGAGGAAGGCCACTGGCTGCACGGTTATCCCGGCTCCCGCCCCGCCGCCGAACGGAAGGGCCTCCTCTCCATTCTCCGTGGCCCCCTTGGCATGGCCCAAGGCGCCGCCGCCTGCCGCTTGAAACTCGCTACCGCCTGCGGCAAACCCAAAGGTCACTCGCGATACCGGCAGGATGACCGTCCCGTCCGGGGTTTCCACGGGATCCCCCAGGATGGTGTTGACGTCGACCATCTCCTTTATGCTGTCCATGGTCGTCTTCATGAGCGCCTCTATCGGGTGGTCGGGCATGACACACGTCGCCTCCTGCGCCTGTTCTGTATACCCTGTAGGATAATATAACCTGGCGTGAGAGCCACTATGCAGTCCACGGCGACGTCGAGCCCAGCGCGGTCGTAGCGAGGCGTGATCGCTATCTCGGGTTTTCCCGCAGCGAACCTGAGAGGCACGGGACATGCGGCGAGGCAGGCATTGACGAGCGCGTAAGTCAGTCCCACGCCGATGGCGCTCGTCGCGGCCTCCCCGGACCCGAGCTCCACACGGATTCGAAGCATCTTGACGTCCAGGCCCGTAGACCTCAACGCAGAGAAAAGGAAGCGCCCTATGCGCCCTCTCACATCACGCCAGCGGCGCGGCCCTTGTTGGACGCGGGCGCCGCCCGACCCCCCAAGGGCCCGGGAGCGCGCCCACAAACGCGACACCCATTCCGCCAAGACCGACGTCAGGTCTTCGCCTACCCCTGTCACCTCCCCGCCGCTCGTGTCCTCGACGCGTGAAGCACTCCGATAGACACTAAGCCACACGAGGCCCGACAGGACGCCCACCCACACGCGGATGATGTTGCGACCAGCAGTTCTGACGAAACGGACCGACACCTTCAGCGGAAGCATTGCGAGGATGAGTATGAGCGCGGCGATGCCCGGGATAAAGGCTAAGACGATGACAGCCCAGCGCAACTCGGTCGCCTCCGCCCTCGCATCTGCGCGGCAGGTTGAAGTATCGGAAAGGTCACGGGCGCTCCGGCCGTCCTCCCAGACCGCAATCCATTGCGCCCAAACGCTATTATTCCCTGGAAGCCCGTCGGAGAACCCTTTGATCAGGCGACCGCCTGGCTGTGGACCTGAGCCCGAAGCCCGGGAGCGTTGCCACGTCTCCTTCGATCGGTGGGAGGTCGTCAAGGGATGCCAGGCCGAACCAGCGAAGGAACTCCGGAGTGGTTCCGTACAAGACCGGCCGTCCAGGCGCCTTCTTGCGGCCGACCGGTCGCACCAACCCGCGCTCGATCAACGTGTTGAGCACGCCGTCGACTCTCACGCCGCGGATGGCTTCCAGCTCGGCCCTGGTGATGGGCTGCTTATAGGCTATCATGGCCACCGTCTCGAGAGCAGGTTTGGAAAGCGCCTGCCGGGTCCCGACGTTCAGCCTGGCTATGTAGTCGGCGTGCGCGGGCCTGGTCGCCATCTGATAACCGCCCGCCACGAATACGATCTGCATCCCGCGATTCTTCTCGTCATACTCCCTCCTGAGGTCGTCCACGATGGCGTCAGCCGTACGAACGTCGATCCCGAGTATTTCCCCCATCTCACGCGCGGTGACCGGACGAGGCGACGCGAACACCATCGCCTCGATGGCGGCTCTGGCTTCCCTATACTCCATGATCAGAGCCTCCGGTCGCTGGCATTATCAGGATGTCCCCGAAATGAGCATCCTGCCGCACAACCGCCTTGGCAAGCCTTATTAGCTCCAAGAGCGCAAGGAATACCGCTATCACCTCGGAACGGGTTATGGCTGCGCCTTCGAAGAGCTCGCGGAACACGAGCCTGCCGTTGCGATGGAGCCGGGCGAGGATGGCGTCCATCTTGTCCTCTATCGAGAGGTCGTCCTCAGGTAGTGCGGTGAACTCGTCCTCCGAGACTCCTTCGAGCACCCTTCGGAGCGCTTGAACGAGGTCGGAAAGGCTTACTCCCCCGCTAAGGCGCGCGCTGCATGCTTCGGACGGGAGAGAGTCGCGAAGGTACACCAGGCGCCACGCTTCATCGCGCCTAGCAAGCTCCTCGACCGCTTCTTTGAAAACGCGGTACTCCATCAGGTGTGCTATGAGTGCGGTATCTCCGTCCTCCCGGCCCCCCTCTGCTCCACCACTGTCGGTATCCCAGGCAGCCCCCTCGTTTTCGCCGGACTCTGCTTGCGATTCGCCTGCCTGCGGCTCCGGTGGTAGGAGGGCTTTCGCCTTCGCGGCGATCAGGTTGCTCGCCGCCGCAAGCAGCCCGCCCACATCTTCTAGACCAGGCTTTCCCGAGCGCTCGAGTTCCTCAAAGCAGGTTTGGATGACCTCGTAAACCGAAACTGACAGGGCGTCGACGTCCCCTCTCTCCACTGCCCTGGCAAGATCCTCGAGCGTGCCTGAAAAGCCTGGGATGTTCACCTGCATGGTGGTCAAATCCGCATCGCCTTCCTGACTTCCTCCAGGGTCGCCTCGGCGATCGCACGCGCCCGCCTCGCCCCATCAGATAGAATGTCGTCCACCAGACTTGGATCTCTTTCCAACACGCGTCTGCGTTCCCGGATGGGCTCGAGGAACTCGTTCACCGCGTCCGCCAGTCGCCTCTTGCACTCCACGCACCCTATGCCTGCGTTCTCACACTCCCGGGTTATGTGGTCTATCATCGTGCGCGAGAACACCCTGTGGAGCGCGTGCACTGAGCACACACCGGGATGCCCAGGATCTTGCCGCCGTATCCTGGCAGGATCCGTGATCATGTTCTCTATGGCCTTGCGCACCTCGCCAGCGCTGGCCGACATCTCTATGACATTGTTGTAGCTCTTGCTCATTTTCCGTCCGTCGGTGCCCGGAAGTAGGACGACCTCGTTCAGCTTGGCCTGCGGCTCAGGGAACACGGGACCATACAGGAAGTTGAACCGCCTGGCGATCTCCCGAGCAAGCTCCAAATGAGGCAGCTGATCCTCGCCGACCGGCACCGCGTCGGCCTTGTACACGAGGATGTCTGCCGCCATCAAGACTGGGTACCCCAGGAACCCGTGGGTCATTATCTCCCGTCCCTCGAGCTCGCGAAGCTGATCCTTGTACGTGGGGCAACGCTCAAGCCAAGACAGCGGCGTGATCATTGAGAACAGCAAAGATAGCTCGGCGTGCTGTTTGACGTCGGACTGCCGCATGATTACGCTCTTCTCCGGGTCTATCCCGGCAGCGAGGTAATCCATCACGATTTCCCTGGTATTCGACTTGATCTCGCTCGTGTCCTCGTATGCCGTGGTCAATGCGTGCCAGTCCACGACTCCGTACACGCAATCGTACTCATCTTGAAGCCTGACCCAATTCACGAGGGCACCGAAGAGGTTTCCCAAGTGCAACTTCCCGGTGGGTCGCATGCCACTGAATATCCTTGGTTTCGCCATACACGCATCCCCTCCATCATCCCTCGTCCGCCGCCGTGCCGCGCCTGCCGTCAACCGGACTCAAAACAGCCTCTGTCCGAGCACCAGCAGCGCCAGTAGACTCATTATCGGAGCCACGATTATCCTCGTCGCGCCGCTGAATACGAGAAGCAGGAGAATGAATGGACCATAAGACTCTAGTTGATGGTAAACATAGAGATTCCTGCCGCGGAGCACCCCAAGCAACAGCCTCGAGCCATCCAGCGGAGGAACGGGTATCAAGTTAAACGCCGCTAGACCAAGGTTTATGATGATCCCCGAGACGACCAGCCGCCCCAGGGCATAGGGCATTGCGATCCCCATTCTCAAAGGTATCGCCAACAGGAAAGCCAGGGCCACGTTGGCGAGGGGCCCAGCCACGCCAACCAGCATCATCCCGCGTCTCCAGTCCTTGAAATACGCGGGATTGACCGGGACAGGCTTGGCCCACCCGAATCGTTGGGTGAGGATGAGCGTGAGGGTCCCGAATACGTCCAGGTGGGCCAGGGGATTGAGCGTCAGCCTCCCTTGCCACCTCGCGGTCGGGTCGCCCAGAGCGTTCGCCATCGCGGCATGGGCGCATTCGTGAACGGTCAGGGACAAGAGTATTATCGGCAGCGTCACCAGGATGGCAGCGAGATCCAGCGTCCATTCCCCCCGCGCGTATCATGATTGGGCAATACTCCGGCTGGTCGCCGGTTTCCTGCCGGGCAGAACCGGTGGCCTCCGCTTCTCTTGAGGGTCTCTCTTGGGGGCCGCTCACTCGGGGCCGCTCAAGCGGTACCCACACTGCTCAGGTACGGTGAGGCATCGTCTGCTAGCTCCAGCCTGGCCGGGATTCGATCGCGCGCAGCCACGTCCTGGTATGCCTCTCTCGCGACCACTACGTCAGCCACTCCTGCCCTCACGAAGACGACCGCGGGCCTGGGGTATCTGTTGTAGTTGCTCGACATTGAGTAGTTGTACGCCCCCGTGCTCAGCACAGCCAGGA
Organism: Bacillota bacterium; assembly: GCA_024653485.1. Classification (NCBI taxonomy): domain Bacteria; kingdom Bacillati; phylum Bacillota; species Bacillota bacterium. Next base: position 166,410 of record JANLFY010000005.1, read on the forward strand.
TATCGCCCGTCTTGAGGCGCGGAAGGAATATGTCTCGTATGAGCATGTCCCCCGATTCGCAGTGTCTGCCCGCAATTGAGACTCTTTCCTCAGGAGGCGAGAGCGGTCTCGTCACCGAGACTGCCTCGTAACACGCCTTATATAGCGCCACTCTGGGGTTATCGGCAAGTCCGCCGTCCACTGTCACGTACTTGCGAACACCGGGGATCTCTTTCACGGAGCCCACCGTGTAGAGCGTCGTGCCCGCCTCGCCCACGATGTAGCGTCCGGGCTCCACCATCAACCGAGGTGGCTCCAACCCGTGCGCGAGGCACTTCTCCCGAACGACCTTGGAGATCACGGAGGCGTACTTCCCAAGCGGAACCCTCTCATCCCCGGAGGTGTACCTCACCCCGAGCCCACCCCCGAGGTTCACCTCTCGAACTGAGTAGCCCGTGGCCTTCTTCACTTCAGCGGCAAAGTCCATGACGATCGCAGCCGCCATCGCGAAGGGCTTCACGGACAGTATCTGCGAGCCGATGTGACAGTGCAGGCCCTCGAGGATCAGGAACTCGCTCGCGTGCGCCCTTTTCACGGCCGCCATGGCCTGGCCGTTCTCAATTCCCAGACCGAATTTCGAGTCGAGCTGCCCCGTGCGTATGTAGTCGTGAGTGTGAGCATCGATGCCGGGTGTGAGGCGGATCTGAACGTGTACCCTCCTCATGAACCTGCGCGCAACGTCCTCGATGAGGTCCAGCTCCGACAAGTTGTCCACCACGAATCTCAAAACACCTGCGCGGACGCCCATCTCAATCTCGTCAAGGGACTTGTTGTTTCCGTGAAAGAGGACGCGCGCGGGAGGAAACCCCGCCTGGAGCGCCGTGTACAGCTCGCCCCCTGACGCCACGTCCAGCCCCAAACCCTCCTGGTGGACGAGCCTGCACATGGCCAGCGTGGAAAACGCCTTGCTCGCGTATGCCACGAACGTATTCGGATACGCGCGGGCAAGCACCCCCGCCATCTCGCGGCACCTCGCCCGGATCTCGTCTTCATCCATGACGTACAACGGGGTGCCGAAGTCCTTCGCCAGCCGGTCACAAGCGCACCCGCCGATCTCCAGTCTTCCGTCGTCGGTGATCCTCATCGTCCCACGCAAATCCACTCGTTCTCCGCTCCCATTCGCACACAGGTTGAGTCGACGGGCCGTGGTTTTCTCCATAATAGCACGCACGCTGGGACGGGTCAAGAAAACGAGAAGCGGCCTCCGAGCGGGCGCGGCGAGAAGGATCAGAGCCTGAAGCACACCCCCTCCCACGATGCAAGCTTATGCTTGCGGCGCGCTCCTTGTTCCGACTCCTAGAGACAGTCCCATCGCCCGCAGCGGGAGCCCCACCTTGCGATGACTTCGCGGCCCATCTTGATGTTCACTACCTCACAGAGGTTGGGACAGCCCCTACACTCGAAGCTGGAGGCTGAGTAGTCCATGTCGAGAGCCTGGAGGCCGCGGAAACGAGACGGCTCGTTCCGGCACTCCATTTCCTCCATCGCCAACAAAGCGGCCCCGATGGCGCCCATTACGTTGTAGTGTTCTGGCACGGCCACAGCTGTCCCGAGGGCCTTCTCGAAAGCCGCTCTCATCCCTGCGTTCGCGGCGACCCCGCCCTGGAACACGACAGGTGGGCGGATGTCCTTGCCCTTCCCCACGTTGCTGAGGTAATTGCGCACCAGGGCTTCGCAAAGGCCGGCGACGATGTCTTCTATCCTGTGGCCCATCTGCTGCTTGTGAATCATGTCCGACTCCGCGAACACAGCGCACCTTCCCGCTATCCTTACGGGTGTCTTTGACGTGAGAGCGAGCTCCCCGAACCTCTCGATGGGCACCCCGAGCCTCGCAGCCTGCTGGTCCAGGAACGAGCCTGTGCCGGCCGCGCACACCGTGTTCATGGCGAAGTCGAGCACCATGCCGTCGCGCAAGATGATGATCTTGGAATCCTGCCCTCCGATCTCGATGACCGTGCGCACCTCCGGGACGAACCGTGCGGAGGCGACCGCGTGCGCCGTTATCTCGTTCTTGACGCAATCAGCCCCCAGGATCACCGCCGCAAGCCTCCTGCCGCTCCCCGTGGTCCCGACACCCGCGACGTCCACACCCGAGAACGCCGTGGCCAGCATTCTCATTCCTCTCTGAATGACCGCGATGGGCTCTCCCCTGGTACGGAGGTACAGTTTCTCGATCACTTCACCCTCTTCGCTCAGGAGGACAAGGTTCGTGCTGACCGATCCGACGTCGACTCCCAGGTACGCCTTTCGTGCCACGAGCGAACTCACCTCCCCACCATGGCTCACATGGCGTCACGCCGGCTCCGCGATCTCTCGACGAGATCCACGAACGCCTCGAGGCGCGTGAGCACCCCGGCATCCGAGGAATGCTCGTCGAAGATCAGTGTCATCACTGGAATGCCCATGTCTCGAGAGACGGACGGGAGCACGTCCTGCGCAACTATCTCGGGCATGCACGTGAACGGCGCGAGCTGGATTACCCCGTCGAACCTCCGGTGGGCGTACTCGACGGTGTGTCCCACGGTTTCGATTCCGTGTCCCCCCACGAAGTGACAGAGGTACGGCTTCGCGAGGTCATACGGCCTCCTGCCCTTTCGCAGCCGGAGCAAGTCCTTGAAGACATGCTCTCTGACCCAATCGCCTATGTATATGGACCTCTCCACTAGAACCCCCATCTCTCCGAGCCTGCGCTCGACATCGAAGTTGACGAAGGGCTCGAGGACGACGTACACTTCGCCCACTACACCTATCCTCGGAGCGCTGTGAGCACCGCCTCCAGGTGCCTTCACGTCTAGGAGCGCCTCCCGCCCGTCTTCGAGAGCTCCTTTCACGCCAGCGATGCTCGACGCCTCATCGACCAGCCTCAGCGCACGCTCGAGCGCGGCGCTCGCCTCACCACGCCGGCTCTCGAACGGCCGGACGCGCTGCGCCAGCTTCTCGAGTTCGTCCACCGCGGTCATCTTGGCCCAAGCCAGCCTTACGGCTCGCAGGTACCTGCCCACGGAGTTCCGCCCCACGAGCCGCCCGACCTGCTGCAGGACTCGTCGTAACCTTCCTTGGGGAGGGTCGATGATGACCATGTCGAACTCGTACCCAAGACCTTTCAGAATCTCCCTCTGCACCTCCCCGTACAAGCCGAACCTGCAAGGCCCCACGCCCCCCGCCATAGCGATGGTGTCGGCCCCGAGCTCCAGGGCTTCTATGTAGTTCCCGATGTTCACCTTGAGTGGCAGGCACGCGAATTCGGGCGAGTGGCGCGAGCCTATGGAGAGAGTGCGCTTGCTCGGCATGGGAGGCACCACCACCTCCACCCCGAGGTCTTCCAGCAGCGCTTTTACAGTGATGTACAAGTTGCCCATGTGCGCGAAGGTGACCTTCATGGATTCACCGCTTCTTCCTGCGCGTGACCACGTCGAAGAACGCCTCCAGTCTCGTGAGGACTCCGGCTTCTCCCGTGTGCTCATCAACGGTGATGGTCGCAAATGGCACGTCCCTGTGCCGCGCCGCCTCCCGCTCCAGGATCTCACCGATGAGCGACTCCGGACCGCACGCGAACGCCCTCATGTGGAGGCACCCATGGACCGCTCCAGACCCCAGGAAGTAAAACCCCGCGCCGAGGAGCCTTCTGCCGAGCGTCCAGAACACTCTCCTCGGAAATCTCGAGGCCTCACTCTCGATCGTGGACGCCGGAACCATGTCCGACGTCACGACGATCGCCCCCATCTCTCGGAGTCTCCGAATGACACCCATGCTTACGAACGGGTCGTAGACGACGTAGGGGTGCCCGACGAGCCCGATCGCCACGCCATCCTGCCCTTTGCCCGGGTTCCGTGCCGCCCCTAGCGGGGAGGACGCCGCGGCCACGCCCCCACGCGCAGACGCGTCGCGCGAGTTCGTCATGCCCATGAGAGCGAGCGCCTCGTCCGGAGTCATGCCGCTCTCGAGGTACCGCGTGTATGTCGCCAACGCAGCCTTCGCCTTGGTGTGCGCGGCCAAGATCCTGAGCGTGTTCCCGGTGAACACACGGCCCGCGGAGTACACGGCGCGAACGTACCCCCTGGTGCTCTTGCTCAGATTCACGCACGAGTCGATGAGATTGGGGATGCCGGGGCAGTTGCAGCGCACCATATCGGGCAGGCCCATGAACTTCGGGCAAATGAAGGCCCGTCTCTCCACCGACACGAGCCTGGGGACGAACACGTAGTCGCAGTTGCCGGCGAGGGCGAGCACGTGCCCATGGAACACCTTGATGGGCAGGCAAGCTTCGTCCACCGCGACCCTCGCGCCGGCGTCCAGTACCGCTCTGGTGGTCTCACCGGAGGTAACGACGCTAGCCCCCAACGACTCGAAGAAGACCTTCCACATGGGGTAGTAATGGTAGTAGAGAAGGGCACGGGGGATCCCCACTACCTCTCCCACAGCGACATGCCACCTGCCTTCACCAGCCTTCTCTCCTTTGACAAATCACTGCGGTCTCCTTCAGAGGCCGAGAAGGCTTCATACCATCCCCTGGTGCTCGAGGATCTCTCGGATGGCTCTTGTCGTGATGAGGGCACCCTTCTCCACCGCATCCTGGGTATCCATCTTGCCGAGGTCGCCTATGCCTACGATCTTCGGGATCTGAAGGCGGGACAGGATCCCGACCGTGTCTCCTTCCAGCTGCTCGTGGCCGGGAGGTTCGGGCGCACCGGATTTCCCCACCGGCCCTGCGGTCACCTCCCCCTCTTTCGTGACTGATTCGTCCACCGTGACCGACTTGTCGGCCTTTGTGTTGGACGCCACCGCGACTGCGCCCACTATCTCGATCCCCGCGTCGCGCGCGAAGTCCTCGAGCGCCTTTTCACCGGGACCCTTGCCCCTCTTCCCTCGGTCGTCGAACATGACTATCACCGGCTCCACTGGAGCCTGTTTCGCCATGGCTGCAAGCTCTCGGCCGCCTGCATGCGTGGGAGTCCCGGCGGACCTCTCGATGCAGTGCAAGCCGAGGTTGCGGGCAGCTTGTCGCACAGCTGCTTTCGCCCTGCCGTCTCCGTCAGTCACCACGATCACTTTCTTCCTCGCCAATCAGCCATCACATCCTCACGTTTTCGGACTGGCGACGAGCGCAACCAGCGCGCCGAAGAACACCGCCACGGCTATGCCCATCCCTGTGTACTCGAACACTCCGGTGAAGAGCCCGATGAGCCCCGTCCTCTTAGCCTCCATCAAAGCCCCTCTAGCGATGGACGCGCCGAACCCGGAAACCGGAGTGATGGCGCCCGCTCCCGCGAACTTGATCAACGGCTGGTACAGGTCGAGCCCCCCGGCTATCGCCCCCGCAACCGTCAAGATGACCAACATGTGACCGGGGGTGAGGTTCGTAAAATCCAGGATGAGCTGGCCTATCGCGCATATCGCGCCTCCCACGAGAAAAGCGTACAGGTAGGTCACAGCTTCACCTCCGTTCTCGAATCCTACGTGCCGCGGATCGACCCCCCTCTTCACGCCTCGATCACGACGGCATGCGCGACGCAAGGTATGGACTCACCCTGCTGACAACTGAGCGGGCTCATGAGAGCCCCCGTCGCGATGAGGAGCACGTTCTTGTACGTGCCCCTCTGCATTTCCCTCAGGACGTGGCCGAACGTCACCACAGCCGAACACGCGCACCCGCTGCCTCCGGCCCCGACTTTCTGGGTCCTCGTGTCGAACAGCATGAGTCCGCAGTCCACATAGTTGCCCCCCAGCTCGACACCGTTATCCTTAACTAGCTCCTTGAGCATCTCGCTTCCAAATGACCCGAGATCGCCCGTGAGGATGAGATCGTAATCCCTAGGACTGAGACCGGTATCAGCCAGATGTGTCAGGAGCGTGTCAGCGGCAGCCGGCGCCATGGCGCCGCCCATGTTGTTCACGTCCTTCAGTCCGAGGTCCACCACCCTACCGACGGTCGCCCGGGTCACCTTCGGTCCGGTGCCGGCGGATGCAAGCAAGGCCGCTCCCGCGCCCGTCACGGTATACTGCGATGTCGTCTTGCGTTGGACGTTCAGCTCTATGGGGTACCTATACTGACGTTCGGCCGTCTGGTAATGGCTGGAGCATGCGACCAGAACGTAGTCTGCAAACCCGCCGTCCAGCACCATTCCCGCGAGGGCCAGGCTCATCGCACACGTGGAACAGGCGCCGTAAAGGCCGAAGTACGGGATGGAGAGCTGCCTTGCGGAGTATCCTGCGGAGATTATCTGGTTGAGGAGGTCGCCGGCCATGTAGAAGTCCACCATGTTCCTGTCGATCTTCGCTCGTTCGATGGCTGTTTTCGCGGCCTGCTCCAAGATCTTTGTCTCACTCTTCTCGGGAGTCTTCTCGCCGTACGTGTGGTCCGGCAGGACCACGTCGAAATCCGAGGCCAGCGGCCCCTTGCCCTCCACAGGACCAACGACCGTCCCGGTTCCCACGATGACGGGAGGGTTTGCGAAGCCAACGGTGCTTTTCCCGAGCTTCTTCACCGCCACGGCTCAAGGCTTCCCCCCAATTACGACGTGGCCACGAACTTGATGAGCGCAACCGCGACTCCAGCAAGCGTGGCGTAGACAATGACTGGACCGGCTATTATGAACATTTTCGCGCCCATGCCGAGAACCCACCCCTCGCGTTTGAAATCGATGGCCGCGGCGACTATGGTGTTGGCAAACCCGGTAATTGGCACCGCGGCCCCCGCTCCCGCGAACTCACCAAGCTCATCGTAGACGCCGAGCCCTGTAGCAACCACTCCCACCAGGATCATCACCGCGAGCGTGGGAGCGGACGCTGAATCGAGGTCAAGGCCCCGGGACATGAAGAACGTCAAGACCACCTGTCCGATAACGGCTATAGCGCCGCCCACCACGAAAGCCACCAGCAAGTTCCGCAGGTAGCGCGGCCTCGGCTTTCTCCTCTGCACGAGCTCTTTGTACGCAAGCTGCCGCCTCTTCTCCTCCTGCGATGCTTGGGTCATGTGGGGCAGGTTCGCCACCTGCTTCTTTGCTTTCTGGGATGTCAATGCGCATCTCTCCCCAGGGCTGTCCGTCAGGTACCGTCCACCGCGAAGGCAACGTGGACATCCGCCTTGTACCTGACTATCTTGCCGTTGTCCACTGAGGCGGTCATGTTGGTCACCTCAACCCCGGTGATATTCCTGAGGGTCTGAGATGCGGCACGAACGGCCTGGTTCACGGCATCTTCCCAGCTCGTTGAGGACTCGCCCATCAGCTCCACTATCTTGACCACTGTCACGTGAAACAACCTCCTTTCTCTCGGTTAATTATGCTCACGGCTCATGGCTTTAATTCCCCGGTGGCGTGTTGCGTTGGGCCGGAAGGAAGGCCGCGAAAGTCGCCAGCTCAAGCGATCGAGAACGCCCCGCCGTGTGTCAGAGACCACAGTACGGGGCGCTGCTTCGCCTTCCACGACTATTGCCGCGCGGTCGGTTTCGGCCAACGTCTAGACCAGCTCCTGCCTGAGGCGGCGCAAAGCCTTCTGCTCGATCTTCGAGACTTGGGGCTGGGATATGCCGAGCGCCCGAGCGACCTCCACTTGCGTCAACTCGCGGAAGAAGCGCAGCTGCAGAACGGCTCGCTCCGAAGCGCTAAGCCGTGTCATGGCTTGTTGGAGCGCGATGGACTCGACGCTCTTGTCGGCGAAAGACTCGCCCACCGCGAGCTGCTCCTCAAAGGGCGCGGGACACTCGCCGGAAGACGGCTCCGAGAGGGACGCGACGGGTTGGAATGCCTCTTGGGTCTCAACCACCTCCTCGCGCGCGAGACCCGTTGCGGAAGCCACTTCCTCAACTGTGGGTTCTCTGCCGCAAGTGGCCCGTAGCTGCTCTCTCGCCATCTCGACTTTGACCGCACGCTCCCGCAGAGTCCTCCCGATTTTCATCCCCCCCGCGCTCCTAAGGTGCCGCCTTATTTCCCCTAGGATCACGGGAACGGCGTACGTGGAGAACCGAGTGCCCACAGAAGCGTCGAACCTGTCAGCGGCCCGCAAGAGGCCCACGCACCCCACCTGGAACAGGTCTTCGGAATCGTCAGTTCTCTGCAAGAAGCGGTTCACTATGCTCATCACGAGGCGCAAGTTCCTCGAGACCAGCTCCTCGCGGGCTTTATCGTCTCCAGCGCGGATTCGCGCGGCGAGCTCGCGAACCTCCTCGTCGGAGAGAACGGGTGTCTGGGGAAACCGAACGCGCTCAAGACCGTCGTTCATTCTCCTCGCTCCCTGCCATGCGTGGAGCCTTTGTCATGGTGACCCGCACCCCGGCCCCAGGCCTGGACGAGACGTCGAGGCTGTCTGCGAGAGCTTCCATTATGGTGAAACCCATCCCCATGCGATCCGGAGACGTGGTGAACGCTGGACGGAGGGCTTGCTCTATATCTGCTATCCCACGGCCCGTATCTTCCACCGTTATGGTGAGGACGTTGCCCTCGATGACCGCCCGAACCCTCACGAGTCCGCCGGGAGTGTCGTACCCGTGGAGCACTACGTTGGACACAGCTTCGGAGACTATGAGCTTGATGTCGTCTATCTCTTCCATGGTGAAAGATGCGATCTGCGACGCGAAACAGGCAACCGCCACCCTGGCGAATTCCACGTTCTGAGCGGTTGCCGGAAACTCAAGGGTTACATGGTTAGTCACGCTCATCCCCCTACCCCCCCGACGCTCGCATCCAGGCCTCGTCCTCTGTTTCACACACAGGGATGATGTTCACGAGGCCTGAGAGCTCAAAGACCTTGCGAACCTGCGGGGACGGCGACACCGCCACCACGCGTCCTCCGTGCGCGCGCAGCCTCTTGTACCTCCCGAGGATGGCTCCCAAGCCCGAACTGTCGATGAACGTGACGTCGCGCAGCATCAAGAGCATGTTGGTGACTTCAGGCCTCGCGCCGAGCTCCTCCTCTACCTTCGCGCGGAAGTCGGGAGCGGTGCCTAGATCCAGCTCTCCCGAAAGGCGCACAACGAGAACGTCTCCAATAGCCCTGGTTTCGATTCTCATGCGAAGCCCTCCTACCGTGTCATGCCGGTCGGGCGCTCCCGACGGTTTGTATTCTACGGCCCTCCTATGAGTCCTCCCGGGGACGACGAAAATGCCCCGTCGCCGGGGCATTTCGGGGCATCCTACCTCACTGTCTCACGCGCCTGCGTTGTCGAGATGCTACTCCGACCGAGGGCCGTCACGCTTTCCCATTCAGTCCTGTCCGACCCGGAAGAGGGTCCGCAAGAGGTTTCGGGTGGCACGCAGCACGACCCTCAACACGTTCCCCCTTTTCACCTCCTCTGCCGCCACAAGGTCAACTCGCGCAACCTCCGTTCCATCTTCCAGTAGGGCGATGAGATCCCCGATCTTCTGCCCTTTCTGCACCGGGGCGGTGATCCTTTCGGGAAGGACCATCTCGCTCCTCACCTTGCCCTCCTCGCCCCGGCGCACTACGGCCACGAGATGGTCCCTGGCGACGACGTCCACCTTCTCAATGACGCCGCGGGCCACGTCCAGTTGCGCCATGACCTGCCCTTTGGACGCTATCTCCACGCCGGAGTAGTACCTGAAACCGAAGTCGAGGAGGGAGGAAGCCTCCTTGAACCGTAGCTGCGAGTCGGCCACGTTCAACACGACTGCTATCAGCCTAAGGCCTCCTCTCTTGGCCGTGGCGGCGAGGCAGTACCCCGCCGCCTCTGTGAATCCGGTCTTGAGTCCGTCCGCTCCCTCGTATGACTTGACGAGCCTGTTTGTGTTGACGAGGATGTTCTTACCGCCCCGCACATAGTCGATCCATATGGTGAACCACTCGTGGACCTTGGGATAACGAAGAAGCGCTCGAGACATGATGGCGATGTCCCTAGCAGTCGTGTAGTGGTCCTGGTGAGGGAGGCCATGGCAGTTCGCAAAGTGGGTTCCTGTCATCCCGAGCTCCCGCGCTCGCTCGTTCATCATGTCTACGAAGGCCTCTTCGCTCCCGGCGATGTGCTCTGCCACGGCGACGCTGGCATCATTGGCCGAGACGACTGCGATGGCTTTCATGAGGTCTGAGAGAGGCATCTCCTCCCCCACCTCGAGCCAAATCTGCGACCCTCCCATCTCCATGGCGCGCTCACTCGTGGGCACCATGTCATCAAGGCTTGCCTTTCCCTGCTCGATCGCCTCCATGGCCAGCAGCATGGTCATGATCTTCGTGATGCTGGCTGGAGCCATACGCTTGTCGGGATCCTTCTCGAACAGCACCCGGCCAGAGGAGGCTTCCATGAGAATCGCGGAACCCGCGGTGATCGGCACGCTTGGGGCAGGACCGGGCTGCTTCTCTTGCGCTGACGCGCCGGCTGGGGCGCCGGCGTTCCACATGGACACCGCGGTGATCAGGAAGACTGCGAGAGCGACGCCCGCCGCTACCCTCCGAGCATTCATCCTCCATCCCCTCCCGTACCCTGAGGAACCGTCGCAGACGGAACCGTCCGAGACCTTCAGTCAGGTACATATTCGGGCGGACGCAGGCATATACCCGAATCCGCCCGGAGGGGACGCGCCAGGATCGATTAGTTGGGGCGATGTCAGTAGTCTATGACGCTCCTGATGAGACGGGGCGGCAGCACGGGCGCCTCGGAGAGGGAGTACGCGGAAGCCACGAGCCGAGAGGCCTCGTCGACGGCCGCGCGATCGTTGGTGTGAAGGACAGCGAGAGGCTCGTCCGCCGACACCCAGTCTCCGAGCTTCTTCCGAACAACGAGCCCCGCGGCCGGGTCCACCGGTTCGTCTTTCACACGGCGCCCCGCTCCCAGCAGCATGGCCGCGACGCCCACCGCCTCAGTGTCGATGGCCGCCACGTAACCCGCGCCTGGGCTGGGTACATCCGCTACGTGGTCCGCGCTCGGAAGCACGTCCAAGCGTTCCACAACGCTCGCGTCTCCGCCCTGCGCCCTCACGAACTCGGAGAACTTGGCGAGGGCCGCGCCGCTCCTCAATAGACCGGCCAAGGCCTCCCGAGCCCGACCGGTGTCGGAGGCGGCCTCCCCCAGCACGAGCATCACCGAACCCAGAGTCAAACAGAGCTCCACGAGGTCGGGCGGGCCTTCGCCTCGGAGCGTCTCAATGGCCTCCCTTACCTCGAGCGCGTTCCCGACGGCGCGGCCCAGCGGCTGGTTCATGTCGCTCACAACCGCGGCCGCCTTGCGCCCTGCGCCCTTCATGATGTCCACCATGAGGCGCGCGAGAGCGTGCGCGTCGCTCTCGGACTTCATGAACGCCCCGCTGCCCGTCTTTACGTCGAACACGATGGCGTCCGAACCGCACGCCAGCTTCTTACTGCACACGCTGCTAGCGATGAGAGGAATGCTGTCGACGGTGGCCGTAACGTCACGCAGCGCGTACAGCTTTTTGTCAGCGGGCGCTATCTCCGCCGTCTGCCCCACCACGGCCAGCCCGACCGAATTCACGTTCCTCACGAACGCTTCCCTGGGCAGGTCTACGCGGAACCCCGGAATCGACTCGAGCTTGTCAAGAGTTCCCCCGGTGTGACCCAGCCCTCGACCGGACATCTTCGCGACGGGCACACCAGATGCGGCCACGAGCGGTGCCAGCACGAGTGTGGTCTTGTCCCCCACTCCGCCCGTGCTGTGCTTGTCCACCTTGATGCCGCGAATCTGGGAGAGGTCCACCTCGTCCCCAGACTTTGCCATGGCGATTGTGAGATCCCGTGTCTCTCTCGCGCTCATCCCCTGGAAGAACACGGCCATGCACCATGCTGCCATTTGGTAGTCGGGGATCTTGTCCCGTGTGAATCCATCCACAAGAAAGGCGATCTCGTCTGGAGACAGCTCCTCTCCACGCCTCTTCTTGAGGATGACGTCGTAGGCCCTCATGTCACGCCTTCCCCCCTGTCTTGGCGCTGGCGACCGGAGAATGGTCGGCCGCGCCTGAATTTGAAGGCGAAGTCGGTTCCATGGCAGGGGCACCTCCCGAGACGCGAGCACGCTTCGCTCTCGGATGGGCGGCGTCATATATCTCCTTCAGCTTGCCCCTGGCAAGATGGGTGTAAATCTGGGTAGTCGCGATATCAGCGTGGCCCAACATCTCCTGAACGGAGCGCAGGTCGGCGCCGTTCTCGAGGAGGTGAGTCGCGAAGCAGTGACGCAGCGTGTGAGGGGTCACGTGCTTCTGGAGCCCTGCCTTGGCTGCGTACGCCCTTATTATCTTCCAAAACCCCTGCCTGGTCATCCTCTTGCCTCGGGCGTTCACAAATAGGGCGTTCTCAGTACGGCTTCTCACCAACCTCGGCCTGGCCGTTCGAAGGTATACCTCCGTCCACCGCGAAGCCACGCTGCCGACAGGGACTATCCTCTCCTTGGATCCCTTTCCGACGCACCTGACGTAGCCCATCCCCACGTTCAGATCGCCGACGTTGAGCGACACGAGTTCGGAAACACGCATGCCGGTGGCGTAAAGCACCTCCAACATAGCCCGGTCCCTCACGCCCGAGGGGGTTCCGATAGCAGGCATTTCCAAGAGCCTCGCTACTTCTTCCGACCCGAGCACCCCGGGCAAGCGCCGTTCCAATCTCGGAGACCCCAGGTTCACCGTGGGATCGTGCTGGACCTTGCCTTCGCGGTCCAGGAACTTGTAGAGGCCCCTTATTGCAGCCAGCTGTCTGCATATGCTCGACGTGGCCCTTCCTTGCCTCCTGAGGTGGGCAAGGTACGCCATTATGGTATCCTGAGTGACGCCGTCGAGTCCGCCTCCGCCAAGCTCCTCCACATACTCCGCGAACTGGTTGAGGTCTCTCGCGTACGATTCCAGGCTGTTCTGCGCGAGCCCCCGCTCTACGCTCAGGTACGCCAGGAACTCGTCCAGTAGCAACCCGTCCAACAGGGCCACGCCGCTCCTCCTCCACCGCCGGACGAATCCAGACGTGCCATGTCGTCCCGCTGTTTCCAGTATATCATGGGGGGAGAGCGCCCGCAATTTCCCTCGCCTCCGGTATAGTGTTCCCACTGCATCTGTCCGACCAAGCCTTCTGAAGTCTAGAGCAGGTACCTTGAGACGAGCCTGATGAACGTGGGCGCAACGTAAGTCTCGACAGCGCTCCCTGCGACGAGGAGCACTACCGCCCCGAGGCACACGACCGCCGTAAAGAACAGCTGAGGGTAGATCGGGACGCGTTTGTGACTCAGCCTGTCCAGGGCAAGGGTAACCGCGAACGCGAGCGACGCCTCGCATCCGGCCAGTATCGCAGGGATGATGAAGATGTTCTGCGGGAGCACCGACGCTGCGGCAAGAACCACCCCTTTCGCCGCCATCTCGTCGACGAGGAATCCCACGGTGAAGCCTATGACGAAGCCCCTCAGGAAGAGGAGAACCAACACGCCCGGGGCTCCTATCACCGAGAGCCCCAGGAGGAACGCGAGGAGGATCGTCTTGACGTTGTTGTAAAGCGCTTGCCTCGGAGCTGCGCCTGCGCCCGCCTCGTTTTGGCCGGACCCACCGAAACCCCTGAAGAACACCATGAGGTCCTCGGCGAGCTCGGCCTTCTGGCTTCCGGGAAGCGCCCTGACCGAGAGTGAGCCGAATATGACGCCCATCAAGAACATGAAGGTCACTAGGACTAGGACGGGCAGATGCCTCCTCAGGGATACACCGGCAAAGACCGGGGACCGTGAATCGTCCAGCATCGCGCGATCCTCCTTCGGACCACCTCCTTAGATGTGTATGTCCACGCTCGCCGCGATATTCACGGTTCCAGCACCGCTCTTGCGCCTATCCGACGCTGCGGGGGCTCGTGCTCAATCGTCGTCCGACATACCCCCGAGGGACTTGCCACAGCGTCCGCCCCCACCGGCGATAAGAGGCGGAGTACCGTCAAAGGTGAGATTCCTGGCAGCGGACACCCTGACAGGACGCTCGCGGCCGTCCCGTCCGATGTGCACGTGAAGGTCGACGAAAGACCGCTCCAGCTCCACCTATATTAGCCCCTTGGACATCGCGGCGAGCAGCCCGAGGACGGTCTTGCCGTCGCGGATCTCTCCCCTTGCCAGCATCGCCTCCACCTCTTCGCGGCGCACACGCCTCGTCTCTATGAGCTCGTCCTCCTCCGGTCTGTCCTGCCCGGCCACGAGCTCCTTCGCGAAGAAAAGGTGCAGCACTTCGTCGCAAAACCCAGGAGACGTATAGAAGGGCAAGATCTCTTCGAGTCTCTTTGCTCGGTAGCCGGTTTCTTCCTCAAGCTCGCGAGCGGCACACTCGCTCGGGCTCTCGCCCGGGTCCAGCTTCCCGGCGGGGATCTCCCAGAGGGTCGAGCGAATTGGGTACCGGTACTGGCGCACGAGGATCACCGAACCGTCCCGGTCGACGGCCACAATCGCCACGCCGCCGGGGTGTTCCACAACCTCACGCGTCGACCGCCTTCCCGACGGCAGCTCGACTTCGTCCACGCGCAGGGTGAGGATGGCCCCCCGGTACACCGACCTCGAACCGACCTGTCTCTCCGCAAACTGCGCCTCTTCCAACGCGAGTCCCTCCAATTCGTGGGCACGTAGCATGAAACGGCCCGATAGTGCGTATCCTCTTATCAGATCCGAGGGGTATGTCCCCTAGGTTCGCCGTGGCAGCCGAGCCTCCCAGCCGCCGCGTGATCGGGATCCGGGACCGCCTGCCGCAAGAACCCGGCGGGCATGTGGCCGGAGCTCACGGGGCGGCGGAAGGTGGTCGAAATGCGCATCGGTGGCGACCGTGGAGAATGAGCCTACGTCACAAAGCCCACGTGACCCATGAGACGCTCACAAGGAGGCACTTTCAGGCATGACCATAGTGGTTCACAAGGAAGCCCTTTGGATCGCGGGAAAGCCCTCGGAGATCCTCCGCGCTCTCGCCATCCTCTGCAAAGGCCACGTCACCTTGGCCGAGCTTCTCTCCTCCCCCCGTGGCTCCTAGGATTCGGCGCGGCGCGTGGCGCACGCGATCTTGCCGGCCAACACACCCGCGGCGCCCGCGGCCAGGAAGAAGGCGGGATCCTCGTCCGGGCCCCGCCCCATCGTCCTGACACGAACGTTCGTGCGCTTGAGCCTCTCCACGGCTGGACGCCCGTCTTCCACCAGGACGACGTGGCGCCGGTCCACGCCTTCCCGGGCAAGCTGAAGCCTCAGCCGGCGCAGTTCCTCTCTGCCCAGTTCCGGCACGACCACAATACACCTCGCCAGCGCGACGCGGGACAGGATCGTGAGAGTGTGATGGCTCACACCGTAGTGTCTTGCCCGCGCGTCAGAGAAGCTCACTCTCGGAGCCACGACCGGCGTCCCTCCCAGAGAATACGCCGCGTTGGCCACTTCTCCCTGCTGAATCCCGGAGAACCCATACTTGGTGGCAGTTCCGGCCTGTCCCGGACCCATTGAGACGATCACCGCATCGCCCCGAGCGCACGCGCGCGCTGCGGCGAGGGCAGAGTGGAGGCTCACCGCCTCGAGATCGCCGCCGAAAGCGTGGCCGCACGTGATCGCCAAGTCGATGAGTCCCTTTTCGCGCAGCTCCCGCACGAGCGAGCTGTACGGTAGGGGTAGCGCTCCGCCATCCGTCATCACGTACACAACCCGCGTCTCGTCACCAGCTGTTTCCTTTATTCCCGCTGCTACCGGCGCTATCATGCTGTGGAGTTCGCAAGCCACCACCGGAGTGCCCTCCAGCGACGAGAAGGACTCCAACGCCGGACGGTACGGGCTCGTCTCTTCCTCCACGGCCAGGCACCTCACCTGCATCGGAGTGTAGCGTACCTTCATTATGTGACCTGTCCCGGGCCCCACGTCAAGGTCGAGGCGGTCCCTCCCGACCACCCACATGACGAAGTGGTGTCCCCCGGTGCCCAGACCGAGTTCCACCGCAGTAGTGTTGAGAACGACTTCGTCTCCCACCGAGCACGGCCCGGTCAAATCCTCGTAGCACAGTGCTTCCGCCGTCACACCTTCGCACTGTACTTCGGCCTTCACGACCCCTCGCCCGAACCGTGCCACGGACTTCACTACGCCTACTCGTGCTCCTATCATCACAGCGCCACGGCGAAGCCTCCTTGCAGGGATGTGCCGATCTCCGTCGTATTCCGCATTAGAATATGTTCCCCGCGCCGGGGACAGCATACTCAGTGGTGACTGCATGGGAACGGAGGAGTCAGCGTGAGCAGATGGCAGTTCTGGGTGGCTATCTTCATCGCCCTTGCGCTTGCGGGATGGGGAATGGGCGCTTCCATGAGGCTCGCACGCGACCTCCAACGCGTCGAGAAAGACCTTGACCGCGCCTTCGCCGACCTCTCGGCGCTCTCCAAGCGCGTCAACGAGATGACGGCTGCCGTCCAGACTCGTCCCGCCACCGAGGTCACCGTGTACTTCGGCCGTACCACACTTACCGATTCCTACCTCGTGCCTGTCAAGGCCACGGTCCCTGCCGGAACCGACGCGATGCGGGGAGCGCTAGAGCTGCTAGCAAGAGGCCCGGCGCCTGAAACCGGGCTCGAAAGGCTCGTCCCAGAGGGGACAAAGGTGTTGGGAGTGAGCGCAAGCGGAGATCTCGCCACGGCCGACTTCTCGAGCGAGATCCGCACTAGATTCCCCGGAGGCAGCCGCACGGAGGAGCTCCTCGCCTGGTCCATCGTGAACACGCTCACTGAGTTCCCAGGGATAGCAAGGGTTCAGATCCTCATTGAAGGCAAGAAAGAGGAGAGCATCGGCGGCCACGTGGGCATCGACGCTCCCCTCGAGAGGAACCCGTCTCTGATAAGGCCCCAATAGTTCCTGCGAACGCCCGAGCGCTACCCCACCCGGCCAGACGCCGCCGCTAGGTCCCTGCCCCGCGCGATGGCCTGTTCGTTGAGGGGGATGAGCCCGTGGCGGCGCTCAGGAAGGACCTTCTTCATCGCCGCAAGCACGGTCTCCACGCTGACGACGCCTGTGGCGGCGAGGTACGCCCCTAGAGCGACCATGTTCGCTACCCTCATGTCGCCTATCTCGTTGGCGATCTCGTTAGCCGGCACGGCGAGCACCCTGACGTCGCTTCTCGACGGCCTGGTGTCGACGAGCGAGCTATTGTATATGACAAGCCCGCCGGGCCTTACCATCCCCTGGAACTTCTCCAGAGACGGCCTGTTCATCGCCACCACGCTCGTGGGCTCGTTCACTAGCGGAGACGCGATCTCTCTTTCAGACACGACGACACCGCAGTTCGCCGTGCCTCCGCGCATCTCCGGGCCGTAGGACGGCATCCATGTCACGTTGCGACCTTCCATCATCCCTGCGTAGGTGACCAGCTGCCCCATGAGGAGCACTCCCTGCCCACCGAATCCCGCGAAGATGACCTCCTCGTGCATGCTCAGCCCACCTCCGGAACCTTGGTGTACTCCCCGAGCGGGTAGTACACGGCCATCTTGTCATCGACCCACTTGAGGGCATCGACGGGGGACAGACCCCAGTTCGTGGGGCACGTGGACAGGAACTCCACAAGGCTGAACCCCTTTCCGTCCAGCTGTGTCTCAAATGCCTTCTTCACGGTGCGCCTGGCCTTAGCCACGTTGGCCGGATTCGTAACGGAGACCCTGGCAATGTACGCAGGCCCCGAGAGCGACGATAGGAGCTCGCAAACCTTTATCGGATGGCCCGCCACCTCGGGGTCCCGACCTCTTGGAGACGTGGTCGTTCTCTGCCCTGGGAGGGTCGTTGGAGCCATCTGGCCACCGGTCATGCCGTAGATGGCGTTGTTCACGAAGATGACCGTTATCTTCTCTCCCCTCGAAGCCGCGTGGACTATCTCGCCGGCTCCTATGGAGGCAAGGTCGCCGTCGCCTTGATAGGTGAACACGACCGTGTTCGGCGACGCACGCTTGATCCCGGTCGCCACGGCCGGGGCCCTCCCGTGGGAAGCCTCAACGAAATCGCAGTTGAAGTAATCATAAGCGAGCACCGCGCAACCCACCGGCGATATCCCCACGGCACGCTCGCGCACCCCGAGCTCGTCGATGACCTCGGCAATGAGCCGGTGAATGATCCCGTGAGTGCACCCCGGGCAGTAGTGCGTAGGCACGTCCGCGAGCGCCTCAGGCCGCCCGAATACCTTCTGCATTCCTCACGCCCCCTTTTCCACGATCTTCACGATCTCATCCAGTATCTCCCTGGGCGAGGGGCTCATGCCTCCGGTCCTCCCGTAGAAGTGCACAGGCTTTGTATCGCCGCAAGCCAGCCTTACGTCTTCCACCATTTGGCCGAGGCTCATCTCCACTACCAGCACTCGCGAAGCGCCCGCGGTCGCGGCCGCCAGCGCCTCGTATGGAAACGGCCATAGGCTGATCGGCCTGAACAAGCCGACTCGCAACCCGCGCTCCCTGGCCCTTTCGAGCGCAGCACGGGCTATGCGTGCGGTCGTGCCGTACGCCACGAGCACCACATCGGCGTCCTCCGTCATGTGCGTGGCGTAACGCACCTGCTCTGCGGCCATCCGTCGGTACTTGTCAGCCAGGCGCAAGTTATGCCGCTCCAACTTCGCGGGGTCGAGGTACAAGGACGTTATGACGTTCTTCGGTCGGCCCATCGCGCCCGTCGTCGCCCAGGTCTTCGGCGGAAGGTCGGCCCTCGGCTGCCGCTCGCGCATTTCCACAGGCTCCATCATCTGGCCGAGGATCGCGTCACCAAGGAGCATGACGGGGTTGCGGTACAACTCGGCGAGGTCGAACGCCTCCATCGTGAGGTCCACTAGCTCCTGCACGGTGGAAGGGCCGAGCACCAAGAGGCGATAGTCACCGTGGCCGCCACCCTTGGTGGCCTGAAAGTAATCGGACTGCGCACCCTGTATCCCCCCGAGGCCCGGGCCTCCGCGCACTATGTTCACGATGACGCAAGGAAGCTCCGCGCCGGCCATGTACGAGATGGCCTCCTGCATGAGGCTGATCCCCGGGCTAGACGAGGTGGTCATCACCCGAGCCCCCGTGCATGCGGCCCCGTATACCATATTGCTCCCGGCGACCTCGCTTTCCGCCTGCAGGAACACCCCTCCGACTTCAGGCATACGCCTCGACATGTACTCGGGTATCTCGTTCTGGGGGGTTATGGGGTATCCAAAGAAACACCTGCATCCCGCTATTATGGCAGCCTCTGCCACAGCCTCATTGCCTTTCATCAAGATCCTCTCGGCCATGCGCGCCCTCCCTCCTCCCTATCTGTACACTTCGATGGCCACTTCGGGGCACATCCGGGCGCAAGCGGTACAGGAGTTGCACCGTTCCTCGTCGATGAGCGTCGCCGGGTGAAACCCCTTGCTGTTGAAGTGCTCAGCCATTGCCAACGCTTTCCTCGGACAGAAGGTGACGCACAGCTCGCACCCTTTGCACCGTTCCTCGTTGAACACGACCTTCGGCATCTAACCAAACCTCCTACCTGTACACCTTGGCCTCTTCCTCGCCACGCAGGACGCGGAGGCAGGCTTGAGCGAGCGCCTGCATCTCGTTTTCGCCAGGGTACACCATTACGGGAGCTATGAAGCTGACCCTGTCCCTGATCCACTCCACCATGCGGCGCGAGTGGGCTAGACCCCCCGTGAGGATGATCGCGTCGACATCCCCCGAAAGCACTGCGGCATACGCTCCTATTTCCTTAGCTACCTGATAGGCCATGGCCTCGAAAATGATTTCGGCGCGCTCATCGCCCGCGCCGATGCGCCTCTCTACTTCCGAAGCGTCGCTTGTCCCAAGGTAGGCCACGAGGCCGCCGGCGCCGACCAGTTTCCTCATGACTTGGTCTTCGGAGTACTTACCCGAAAAGCAAAGGTCCACCACGCCGAGGGCGGGAACGGCGCCCGCTCGCTCTGGCGTGAAGGGGCCTTCGCCATCCAGGCCGTTGCTTACGTCGACCACCCGCCCCTTGAGATGCGCACCAACGGTTATGCCGCCTCCCAGATGCGCTACGACGAGGTTCAGGTCTTCGTACCGCATGCCCAAGTCTCTCGCCGCCTGCCTCGCGACCGCTTTGTGGTTGAGGGCGTGGAAAACGCTGCGTCGTGGGATCTCGGGAAGCCCTGAGAGCCTCGCAACGTCCCACAGCTCGTCCACGACCACGGGGTCCGCGATGAACGCCCGTGCCCGCGCGCGTGCCGCTATCTCGCGGGCAAGGGGAGCACCGAGGTTCGAAGCGTGCGGCACCGACCCCGCTCCGGTGAGGTCGCGCACCATCTCCTCGTTTACCTCGTACACTCCACTCTCCACGGGCTTGAGCAGCCCTCCTCGCCCCACGACCGCGTCAAAGTCGGTCACGGACTCTCCGTGTTTCCCGAGAGCACCGAGGATGGCGTCAAGCCTCATCTGATACTGCTTGCTCACGCCACCGATCTTCGCCAGTTCGGCGCTTTCATGGGATACAGTCTCTTGGAAGAGCATGTGCTCGTCAACGTACACAGCTATCTTAGTCGAGGTGGACCCCGGGTTGATCACCAGGATCCGAAAGCCGCGGCCGTGGTCTGACCCGGGCTTGGTTGCAGAGTTCTCTGTACAAGCCATGATCGTGTCCCCTCTTCGTGCTCTTCGTTCAGCCCGCCGGGGAAGCCCTCATAACGCCGGGGAGCGCCCATGGCCTCGGCGAGCGCCTCGTCACCCAGGCTCGCCTCACGCCGGGCGCGCCCCCGTGTTCTCTCATGTCGCGCCAGCCACCCTACGCCGGCACGTATACCTTGCGAATCTTCCCAAGTTTCTCTATTCTCTCCTCGGCAAGCCTAGCCGCCGCCTTGTAAGTAGGGATCTTCTCCCTCTTCGCTATCTCGATGACCTTCAGCACGTTTTCGTATATGCCCGACGCCTTGCGAAGCGCCCTCTCCCTGTTGTAACCGTAGAATTCGTCAGCTACGTTTATTACTCCTCCCGCGTTGATGATGTAGTCCGGAGCGTAGAGTATTCCCATGTCTTCCAGGGCGTCGCCGTGCCGCTCCTCCTTGAGTTGGTTGTTCGCGGCCCCTGCCACGATCTTGCACTTGAGTTTCGGAAGCGTCTCGTCGTTTATGACGGAACCCAGGGCACAGGGGCAGAACACGTCGCACGTGACGTCGAACACCTCGCTCGGAGCGATCTGCTTGGCCCCAAAATCCTTGGCCGCCTGGCTCGCCCGGTCTTCATAGATGTCGGTCACGTACACCTTCGCGCCTTCCTCGGAAAGGTATCTCACCACGTTGTAACCCACGTGGCCCGCGCCCTGGACGACGACTGTCTTGCCCTTGAGGGAATCGCTCCCAAAGACCTCCTTCGCACATGCCTTCATGCCCCTAACCACCCCGAACGCGGTCACGGGCGAGGGATCGCCGCTCGAGCCGGTCATCGCGGACAGGCCCAGGACGTGGTCGGTCTCGGCATGGACGATCTCCATGTCCTCCACGCTCACTCCCACGTCCTCCGCGGTGAGATACCGGCCTCCGAGGGTATCGACGAACCTCCCGAACGCCCGGAAGAGCGCCTCGGACTTGTCCTTGCGCGGGTCGCCGATGATGACGGACTTGCCCCCACCGAAATCGAGCCCGGCGGCAGCGTTCTTGTACGTCATCCCACGGGCGAGCCTCAAGGCATCTACCAAGGCATCTTCCTCCGATGCGTAAGGCCACATCCTGCACCCGCCGAGGGCGGGGCCGAGCGTCGTGTCATGAATGGCAATGATGGCCCGCAGCCCCGACGCTTCGTCGTTCGCGAAAACCACTTGCTCAAACCCGTAACGTCCCATCTCTTCAAAGAGCTTCAATTCCGGACCTCCTCCCTTTTCATGGCCTCTTTCCTCCATGCCCGGCGCCGGCAAGCGACGTACCTCGTGCCGTCGCAAACGCTGCGCGCTGAGTACCGAGCGGTTCACACGGCTTCACTTGCACAGAAGCACGCCGAGGGCGAGCGAATACACCTTCGCCGTGTGCGAGTCCGATCTCGAAGTGATCACGACTGGCGCCTTCGCACCCACCACAACGCTGGCCGCGCATCCTCCAGCCAGGTACACGAGAGTTTTGTAGAACACGTTTCCGGCTTCTATGTCCGGCACTATGAGAATGTCCGCCCGTCCCGCCACGGGGCTCGAGATCCCCTTGTGTGTGGCGGCACTGGACGATATCGCGTTGTCCAGAGCGAGCGGGCCATCCACGATGCCCCCCTTGATCTGCCCCCGCTCCGCCATCTTCGCGAGGCACGCGGCATCAACAGTGGCAGGCATGTCAGGGTTGACCGTCTCGACCGCCGCGAGAGCGGCGACTCGCGGCTCTGTGATTCCCAGCCTCCGCGCCACGTCTATGGCGTTTTGCACTATCTGGACCTTCTCTCCCAGGCCAGGCGCTACGTTCATCGCTCCATCACTGAAAATCAGGAGCCGATCCAGAGAAGGCACTTGAAACACTGACAAGTGCGATAGAAGCCGTCCGGTGCGTAGACCGATGTCTTTGTCGAGAACCGCCCTGAGCACGTCAGCCGTGCTCACTAGGCCTTTCATTATGAGATCCGCCTTCCCCGAGTTCACCAGGGCCACGCCTCTGCGTGCCGCTGCCGGACCGCCTCCTTCCTCGACGACGTCGTACCCCGAAAGGTCTATTCCAACCTCGGACGCGGCCCTCCCTATCTCCGCAGGATCGCCGATGAGCACGCACCTGGCGATCCCTCGTCGTGCAGCCTCATCAGCTGCGACGAGCACCTCTGGGTCGGCGGCCGACACCACTGCGCACGTCTTCGGGCCTGCGTCCCGCGCCATGTTCGCGAGGTCTTCCAGGTTTCTCACCATCCCAGTCGCTCCATGTTCCTTTGCTCCGTCATACATACACTTTCGCCTCCTCCTCCCCCAAGAGGACTCTGAAGGCCCCCATCGCGAGGGCCTCCATCTCCTCTTCACCCGGATAGACCTTGACTTCGGCTACGAACTGGACACGGGTCCGGATCATGTCCACCAAGCGCGCCGCGTTGGCGAGGCCGCCCGTTATCAGGACAGCTCGCACTTCGCCGCGGAGCACGCAAGCCATGGCTCCAATCTCCTTTGCCACCTGATAGGCCATGGCTTCGTACGCGAGCCGCGCCCGCTCGTCTCCCTGGGATATCCTCCTCTCCACCTCGACCGCGTCGGACGTGCCCAAGTACGCCATGAGGCCACCGCGTCCCACGAGCTTCTTGACCAGCTCTTCCTTTGTGTATCGGCCTGAGAAGGCGAGCCGCGCAAGGGGCACCGCCGGCACCCCGCCCGCCCGCTCAGGGCTGAAGGGCCCTTGTTCATTGGCGTTGTTCACGTCGATGATGCGTTCCCCTCGGCAGGCCGCGACTGATATCCCGCCGCCTAGATGGGCGACGACGTAGTTCGTTGATTTCGGATCTGCTCCCATCTCTCGCGAGGCCCGTCTCACGGCCGCCTTGATGTTCAGCGCGTGGCTCAAGCTGCGCCTGGGCAATTCCGGGACGCCAGACACCCTCGCCAACGGCTCGAACTCGTCGCACGACACCGGGTCAACTACAAAGGCCGGCACACCCCACCCGTCCGCTAAGAGCCGGGCGATGAGACCCCCGAGGTTCGAGGCGTGAGGGCCCTGCACCTGATTGCGCAGGTCCTCCAACATCCTCTCGTTGACCAGGTACGTTCCGCCGGCCACAGGACGAAGCAGGCCCCCTCGCGCCACGACCGCGGCTACGCTGGCCGGTTCCATCTCCTCCTCCCGGAGAACCTTCATGATCTCTGAAAGCCTGTATTGAAACTGGTCCATGATGCCGGGGAACGACGCGATGACCTCGTGGTCGTGAGAGAGCTTCCGCTCGAAGAGGGGGCCGGAGGGTGTGTACAGGGCGATCCTGGTCGCGGTTGAGCCGGGATTGATCACGAGCACCTGCAATGTCTCCACCTCGGTTCCGCCGTCAATCTCCGCCGTCAATCGGTCGGTGCGCCAACGCCCCACGCTATTTCCGCAGCAATTGTCATGCCATACCCATAGGATTCTGCCACTCCGTCCACACGCGAGCTGTGCGGGCTTCGAGCGCGGCGGTGCTCGTAATTGTGCAATTGCGTGCACTATCGCACCTGGGTACTGTGCAAGTATCTGCACAAAGTGTGCGTCCGGTGCGAGGACTCCTGAAGGGATTCGCCTTGACATGAAGAAAGACTTACTTGCCCAATCATAGTGCGCGCCCAAGTTCGGAGAGGCGGTGTGGGGCGGCTGTGTTGAGGCGGGCGGAGGACGAGGGACGTCCGGTTCAGACTCTCAGCTGCGCGCGGCACCGGGGATCAAGGTGAGACCCTAGTCATGAAGCTGCGGCACAAGTGAGGCGCCTCGTGCAGTAGATCCGGATCGAGAGAGGAGGCCTACAGGTGAACGTCTCCAAGTTGGCGGTCGTGGGCGCGGGGCAGATGGGGACCGGGATAGCGCAAGTGGCGGCAACAGCCGGGCTTTCCGTGGTGCTATTGGACGTCTCAGAGGATCTTGCGCGGCGAGGCTTGGCCGCAGTGGAGAAGGGGCTCGACCGCGCCATCGAGAAAGGCAAGCTGGCGCCGGAGGAGAAACGCGAGGTGCTCGCAAGGATCCAGGCCGGGGCTTGTCTCTCCCTCACGTCCGACGCGGACGTGGCCATAGAGGCGGTGTTTGAGCGAGTCGACGTAAAGGAAGACGTCCTCCGAAAGTTGGACGCGCTTCTCCCGCCGGCTGCCGTAATCGCCTCCAACACGTCCTCGATCTCCATCACGCGGCTCGCGTCGGCAACCAGACGGCCCGAGAACGTGGTCGGCATGCACTTCATGAACCCTGTTCCCGCCATGAAACTCGTGGAGATCATCTCAGGGGAGGCCACCTCGGACGAAACGCGCCGGGCCGCTTGGGAGCTCGCGGAGAGAATGGGCAAGGTCCCCGTGGCGGTTTCCGACTATCCCGGGTTCGTCGCGAACAGGCTGCTCATCCCGATGATAAACGAGGCGGCGTATTGTCTCATGGAGGGAGTCGCCTCCCGGGAAGACATCGACACTGTGATGAGACTCGGAATGAATCACCCAATGGGCCCGCTGGCCCTCGCCGACCTCATAGGGCTCGATACCTGTCTGCACATTATGGAAGTCCTCTACGAAGGCTTCAGAGACCCCAAGTTCAGGCCCTGCCCGCTGCTCCGCCGCATGGTTGACGCGGGTCACCTGGGCAGGAAGGTCGGAAAGGGCTTCTACACGTACTGATCACGAGTGCCGATCACCCAAGTGGATCAACGGACAGCCACGGGAAGCGACGCCGACCTCTCATATCACCAGCTGAGGAAGGGATTACATGGGGCGACCTGAACGGTTCCGTCTGTCCAACAGAGAACTCGAAGTCATCCTGAACTCCACGCACGACGGCATGATCGCCGTTGACCGCCGGGGGCTCATTACCATATTCAATGCCGCTGCCGCGCGTATCACCGGGCTCGATCCAGCCGACATGATAGGCAAGCGAGCTCAAAATGTGATCCCCAACACCCGGCTCCACATCGTGCTCGAGAGCGGTCAGGCAGAACTCAACCAACAGCAGGTGTTGGGCGGGGTGAAGATCATCACCAACCGAGTGCCGGTGCGCAACTCGGAAGGTCACGTCATAGGAGCGGTCGCGGTTTTCAGAGACATCAGTGAGGTGATCGCCCTCGCGGAGGAGATCACCAACCTCCGCCAGATCCAAGGCCTTCTCGAAGCCATCATCAACTCCACTCAGGACGCCATATCCGTGGTGGACGAAAACGGGAACGGGCTCCTCATCAACCCGGCGTACACGAGACTCACCGGCCTCACCGAAGAGGACGTCATCGGCAAGCCGGCCACCACCGACATCGCCGAGGGCGAGAGCATGCACATGAAGGTGCTTCGCACTCGGCTCCCCGTGCGGGGAGCCCGCATGAAGGTGGGTCCAAGGAGGAAGGAAGTCATAGTCCACGCGGCGCCGCTGATCGTTGGTGACGAGCTACGGGGCAGCGTCGCCGTGATCCACGACACATCGGAGATCAGGCGGCTCACCGAGGAACTCGACAGGGCCAAGACGTTGATCAGGCGGCTTGAGGCCAAGTACACGTTTGACGACATAGTTGGGGTGAGCCCCAAGATGGCACGAGCCATAGAACAGGCTAGGCGTGTCGCGGCGACGCCCGTGACCGTCCTCCTCAGGGGAGAGAGCGGGACCGGAAAGGAGCTGTTCGCGCACGCCATCCACAACGCGAGCGATCGGTCGCACGGTCAGTTCATCAGGGTAAACTGCACGGCCATAGTGGATACGCTCCTCGAGTCCGAGCTGTTCGGCTACGAAGAGGGCGCTTTCACCGGAGCGAGAAGGGGCGGCAAGCGCGGGCTCTTCGAGGAAGCGAACGGCGGGACGATCTTCTTGGATGAGGTTGGGGCGACCAACCTCGCTCTTCAAGCGAAGCTGCTCCGAGTCCTTCAGGAAAAGGAGATCGTGAGGGTTGGGGACACGAGGCCCATACCGGTGGACGTAAGGGTCATAGCTGCCACCAATACCGATCTTGAGAGAGCGGTCAGAGAGGGGCGGATGAGGGAGGACTTGTACTACCGACTGAACGTGGTCCCGATCTTCATCCCACCGCTGAGGGAACGCATAGAGGACATACCCGTCCTGTGCCATAGTCTGATACGCCGGTTCAACCAAGCGTACGGGCGCAACGTGACCCGCGTTTCCGATGAGGCGCTCGACATTCTCATAGAGTATGACTGGCCCGGCAACGTCAGGGAATTGGAGAACGTTCTCAGCCGAGCCATCATCAGCATGCACTACAGCGAGATCGAGATCCTGCCAGGCCATCTGCCTGCCCTGGGCAAGTCCCAACAGTGGCCTCAGATCGTACAAGGGGACGCGTCCAACGAGGCGGGGAGAGGAGAGAAGCGACCCGTCCAAGGCGTTCCCAGGCTGCGAGAGACCGTCGAGCGCGCCGAAAGACGCGCCATCCTCCGCGCGCTCGAGGCGGCAGGCGGCAATAAGACCGCCGCTGCGAAACTCCTCGGAATAGGTTTGAGAAGCCTCTACTACAAGATCAGGCGATATGGGATCTCATGACCGTCAGACTTGGGGCACAACGGGTGCGTCGCCCCATGAGCAGCCCTGCGGGCGGGGCGCCCGAGACACGTGTGGGTCGCGGCTCCGACGCCCGCCACCTATCTTCGACCTATCTTCCGACCTATCTTCGGCGCCTATAGTCTCCATGCTGATCGTGTCGGCCCGGCACGCCTTGGCGATGTGCGCCCTGGCGGCGCCCAGCCTCCAGAGCACTATCCCTCGGGAGCACCTCCTTGCGGGATAGGTTTATCCTGCCCTGCCTATCTATCTCGGTGACTTTGACCTCGACCGTGTCACCCACCTTGACGACATCCTCCACCCTGGGCACCCGTGTGTGAGCCAGTTCGGAGATGTGCACAAGGCCCTCCTTGCCGGGCAGGATCTCCACGAACGCGCCGAAGTTCATTATCCGAGTGACTGTGCCCGTATAAACCTTGCCGACCTCGACCTCAGCGGTGAGATCCTCTATCATCTTCCTGGCCTTCGCGCCAGCGCTTTCGTCGACGGCCGCGATGAAGACCCTGCCGTCATCCTCTATATCGATCTTCGCTCCGGTCTCGTCGATGATGTGCCTTATTATCTTGCCGCCGGGGCCGATGACGTCGCGGATCTTCTCTGGATCGATGGTCATCCGGATTATCCTCGGAGCGTATGGCGAGAGCTCCTTGCGCGGCTCGGGGATGACCTCGAGCATCTTCCCGAGGATGAACAGTCTTCCCTCCCTGGCTTGAGCGAGGGCCTTCTCGAGGATGTCTCTGGTTATCCCCGGGATCTTGATGTCCATCTGAATGGCCGTGACGCCGCGGTCCGTTCCCGCGACCTTGAAATCCATATCGCCGAGGGCATCCTCGATCCCCTGGATGTCAGAGAGCACGACGACCCTGTCGGCCTCCTTGACAAGACCCATGGCTATCCCCGCGACCGGCCTCTTGATGGGGACGCCGGCGTCCATGAGCGCAAGGGTGGACCCGCACACGCTCGCCTGGGACGTGGAGCCATTCGACTCGAGCACCTCGGACACGAGCCGGATCGTGTATGGGAAAGCCTCCTCGTCAGGAATCATCGCCGCAAGCGCGCGTTCTGCGAGCGCCCCATGACCTATCTCGCGCCGACCAGGGCCCCTCATCGGCCGCACCTCGCCCACGCTGTAAGGCGGGAAGTTGTAATGATGCATGTACCGCTTGGACTCTTCCTCACCCAGACCGTCGAGGAGTTGCTCTTCCCCGATGGCTCCCAACGTTACGCTTGTAAGCACCTGCGTCTGACCACGGGTGAAAAGGCCGGAACCGTGTACCCTCGGAAGGACTCCCACCTCACAGGAGATTGGCCGGATCTCATCAACCCTTCTCCCGTCAGGTCGATAGCCCTCTTCGAGGATCATCTTCCTGACCTCTTCCTTGACTATCTTGTCAAGGACCATGGTGATGTCTTTCTCATACAAAGAGAACTCGTCGCCGAGGGTCTCCCGCATCTCCTCGACTACCGTCATCTTGGCAGCGTCGGTGCGTTCTTCGCGGGCAAGCTTGTCCTCGCTTTTCAGAGCGTCGCGGAGATCTGATGTGGCCCGTTCCCTCACCTTCGCTTCGATAGTGGGATCCGGCCTATACAGAGTCACTTCGCGCTTGGGCTTGCCGCACATGGCGGTGAGCCCCTCAATGAACTCGACGATCCCACGGATCGCCTCGTGGCCGAAGGATATGGCCTCGAGGATCACCTCTTCAGGGACTTCGCTCGCGCCAGCCTCTACCATGAGGATGGCGTCTTTCGTTCCCGCGACCACAAGGGAGAGATCGCTCTTGAGGGACTGTTCGAGGCTCGGGTTGATGACTAGCTGGCCATCGATTCTTCCGACCCTTACTCCACCGACGGGTCCACGAAACGGAATGTCGGATATGCTGAGGGCGGCGGACGCGCCAATCATCGCTGTGACGTCCGGTTCACAATCCTGCTCAACCGACAGCACAGTACACACCACTTGCACGTCGTGCCTGAACCCCTCGGGAAAGAGCGGCCTTATCGGCCTATCTATCATGCGGGCCGACAGGGTGGCGACTTCAGAAGGTCTCCCTTCCCTCTTTATCCACCCACCAGGGATCTTGCCCACAGCGTAGAGCCTTTCCTCGTAATCTACCAGAAGCGGGAAGAAATCGATGCCTTCTCGCGGCTCCTTCGACATGCACGCCGTGACCAACACCACAGTGTCGCCGTACCTGACCAGTACCGACCCGTTGGCCTGTTTCGCGACCTTCCCGACCTCAAGCGAAAGTCTCCTCCCGCCCAGAATCATGTCCAGGCAGTGGTGTTCCATTACAAATCCTGCCTCCTCGAGCTAGCGCTGTTACTTTCTGAGGCCGAGTCGATCGATGATGGCGCGATACCTTTCGATATCCTTCTCCTTGAGGTAGTTGAGGAGATTGCGCCTCTGACCGACCATCTTGAGCAGCCCGCGTCGCGAGTGATGGTCCTTCCGATGTTCCTTTAGGTGCTCGGTGAGACTGTTGATCCTCTCAGTGAGGATCGCTATCTGCACCTCTGGTGAACCAGTGTCATTCTCGTGAAGTCTGTACTTCTCAATGATCGCTTGCTTTTCGCCGGCGGGTAGAGCCACGCCGTTCCACCTCCTTGAACCCTATCCCCCCATCGCCAAGAAACCCGCCGGAGGTGCGAGGCATCCTAGCGCTGGGTTCATCTGTCGCTGCGGCGGAATCGGGACTTCCGCCACGCACCAATTCTATCATACAACCTATCCGTTGTAAACGACGCCGCCCTCAGCGCTCCGACGCTCCGCGCTCCGCCGTTCCGGCGGGCCGCCCACAGTCGCCCTCACGATTCCGTCGTTCGCTCGGGCTGAGCCGTGCCCGACTCTCCGGCGGCCGCTCCCATCCCACATTCAGTATGCCCCGCGAGGCGAGTGGCGAACACCATTTCAGCGTTCTTGACGTCGTCCGCTATCTGGGACGCGAGTGCCGAAGCGGAACTGAACCTCAACTCATCGCGAAGCCTCTTCACGAACGACACTCTCATGGTCTCACCGTATATGTCGCCTGCGAAGTCGATGGCGAACACCTCTAGGCGGGGAACCTTGCCATCAAACGTCGGCCTAACGCCCACGTTAGCCACTGCGCGGAGTTCCTTCCCGCAAACGCCCGCGATCACCGCATAGACGCCGCTTGCCGGCACAGCCAATTCCGAGCTTACCTGCACGTTTGCCGTGGGATACCCGAGCGTTCGCCCGCGCCCCTCGCCCGGGACCACCGTTCCCTTCAGAGAGAATGGCCTGCCGAGCATCGCCCACGCTCCGACCACGTCCCCACGCGAAAGACGCGCCCGGATCTCCGTGCTTCCCACGGGAACCCCACCGACCGTGACGGGCTCCGCGATCTCCACCTCGAAGCCGTGCTTCCTGCCCAGTTCCGCCAGGACCGGGGCGGTACCGCTCGCGCTCCGTCCGAAAGTGTAGTTGAAGCCAACCACCGCTTTGGCAGCCCGCAGGCCGTCTACCAGCACCTCGCGCGCGAATTGCTCCGGTGTCGCACTGGCGAAGGCCTCGTCGAAGCGTGCTACCACTGCAACTTCGATCCCCATCGCCTCTATGAGCGCGAGTTTGTCCTCGATGTCTGTGAGCTGCGCGGGGGCTGCCTGCGGCCGGATGACCCGGAGAGGGTGCCTGTCGAAGGTGAAAGCCACGGCACGTGCCTCGTAACGCTTCGCGCAAGCGACGCATCTTCTGAGTATCTCCTGGTGCCCCAGGTGCACGCCATCAAACGTCCCCAGACAGATCACTGACCTTGCCACGTCTGCGATGTCGATCCGTGCCACATCACTTATGACTTTCACGCGGAACCTCCCATCCCCAGCATCGCATGACCAAGCGTTATCCGACGAACATCCTGAGAGGGCGAAGACGCATCCGCCCTTCGGCGGCTCCCTCGGCTCGTGCCACGCCGAGAAGCTCTCCGGTGTCACTGTGAACCCTCACGAGGTCCTCCAGGCGCTCCGAAAAGGGCCCGCCGCCCGCGAAAGTCGGATCATCGTCTGCCGGCAGGGTGCCCCGAACGCACGTGCCTGCGGGAACCTCGACCGGCGCGCCGCAGGCTATCCTCCTGGCGTCCTCGCCGGTCACGACCACAGCCGGCAGATGGGACAACCCCGCTGAGATGGGCAGCACCAGATCTCGAATACGTCCGTCCTTCGCAGCAGCTGCTATCTCATCCAGATCGTGCGCGCTTGACAGGAGAAACGGCCCCGCGCGCGTCCTGACGAGAGAACCCAGGTGCGCGCCGCACCCCAGCGACTCACCCACGTCCGCCGCGAGCTGGCGGATGTATGTCCCCGATGAACAGACCACGTCCACCGATATTCTGCTCCCGGGGACGATCGGTCCGTCGGGCCACGATTCCACATCGGCGCGGTATATCGTGACGCGCCTCGGTTCGCGCTCAACCTCGATACCCTCTCGTGCGAGCTCGTACAGGCGACGTCCTTCGTGATGGACCGCGGAAACCATCGGGGGCACTTGAAGGATCTCCCCCTCGTACCCCTTGAGCACCTCACGAAAGAGCTGCTCCGAGACTTTCACCTCTTCCGCCACGCGGACCACTCGCCCCGAAGCGTCGTGAGTATCGGTCACCACGCCCAGCACGATCTCAGCTCTGTAGGCCTTCGACAACTCCAGCATGAAGCGCATCGCGGAGGTCGCCCTGCCCATGAGCACCACGAGAACGCCTGAGGCGTCCGGGTCGAGGGTTCCCGCGTGGCCTACCCTCTTCTCCCCCGTCATCCGCCTGACCCTGGCGACCACGTCGTGGGACGTCATGCCACTCGGCTTTGCCACCACGAGGATTCCGTCTATCCTCTCCCCGCACGCCATGGTCCAAGAACCTACCTCGCCGCCATCAACTCGTATACCTTGCCGAGCACGGCCAGCCTCGCGTCCTCGAGCGAAACCGCTTCGATGCTGCAGCCCGCGGCCCTGGAGTGGCCTCCGCCGTTGAAGACCTCGGCAAGCACGCTCACATCGAAGTCCCCCCTGGACCTCATGCCGACGCGGATCTTGCCTTCGGTGCTCTCTCGGAAGAGGAGCGCCACCTCAACGCCTCTGACCATGCGAGGATAGTTCACGAAACCCTCCGTTTGGCCCTCATCGACTCCGAATTCGGACAGCCACTCACGCTTGATCTCCACCCACGCGACTTTCCCGGCCTCGTCGACCCTTAAGGTATCGAGGACGCGGCCAAGCAGCCTCAAACTGCCCAGCGTCTTGGTCTCGTACACTTGCTCGGAGATCTTGAACGGCTCGGCACCCTTCTCTACAAGCCGGGCAGCGATACGGAGAGTGGTCGGGCTCGTGTTTGAGAACCGGAAGAACCCCGAGTCGGTGCTCACGGCCGTGAAAAGGCAGGTCGCCATGTCCCTGTCCACGGGCACCCGCATGGCTGTCAGAATCCTGTAAATCTGCTCACCCACGGCGGCCGCCCCCGGGTCCACGTAGTTGTATGTTCCGAACACCTTGTTGGTCACGTGATGGTCGATATTGATCACGGGCACTCCCGAGCTGATCTTGTCAGATATCCCTTCGATGCGGTCGAGGTCGCTCGAATCGAGAACCACGGCCGCCTCGAACTCCCCGAAGACGCGATCCGGTGCCACCACTCTGTTCGAACCGGGCAAAAAGCTCAAGGTCTCAGGAACGCCACCAGGGCAGGAGATTACCGCCTTCCTTCCGGTCTTCTGGAGCCCGAAACCAAGCCCGAGAGCGGAGCCGATGGCATCCCCGTCTGGGAACACGTGGGTCGCTATGAGGAACGACCGGTACCGCATGAGGATGCGCGCGATGTCTTCATGGCTCTCCACTACTCCCGGCCTCCCTTTCCGTCCTTGGTCTCCTTCGCGCTCTGGATCTCCTTGAGGAGCTCGAAAACCCGAGCCCCTCGCTTTATCGACGTATCGTACCGGAAGGTTATTTCCGGCGTATGACGAAGCCTGACTCGCCGGCCGATCTCGCTGCGGACGAACCCGGTCGCGCTCTCGAGGGCGGCCATGGTCTCGTCTACCTGTGCCCTGTCGCCCATCACGCTCACGAATACCTTCACGTGACGCAAGTCGTCCGACACTTCCACGTCGGTCACGGTGGCGAACCCCAGCCGTGGATCCTTGATCTCACGCGCCAGAATGTCCGCCACCTCGGACCGGATTGCTTCCGCGACCCTCTCAACCCTCAGCCGAGCCATGTCCCATCACCTTCCGACGCCAAAGCATCGCCTTCAAACGATGGTTCTTTCACACCTGGTCACCTCGAGGTCGGTCTCCATCTCCACATCGCGCAGCACGCTCGAGAGAACAGACTCAACGAGCTTCATCTCGTTGGACACACACGCGACCCCGAGCGTGGAACGCTGCCACAGGTCGCACTCGCCGACCTCGGCGATGGCCACGTTGTGCCTCGCCCTCACCCTGTCGCATACCCTCCGGACGACTCTCCGTTTGTCTTTGAGAGACGAAGCTCCGCCTATGAAGACTTCGAGCTTTAGAACGCCGACTATCATGGCCCCTCCCGCGGTCGCCGGCAACCCCTTGAGATAGCCGGAGGTCTGCCAGGACTCTCACCCGCACGCTCAGACGGTTTATGCGCGCCTCTACAGCTCGCGACGGGTCTCCTCCACCTTGAAGGCCTCGATCAAGTCACCCTCTCTGATGTCCTGGAAACCGGCTATCCCGATCCCGCATTCGTAGCCGGCCGCGACCTCGGAGACGTCATCCTTAAACCTCTTCAGCGACTCGATCCTTCCTTCATGGACGACAACGTTATCGCGGATGACCCGGACAAGCGAGTCTCGACTGATCTTGCCCTCGCTCACCTTGCACCCTGCCACGACTCCGATCTTCGGAACGCGGAAGGTAGCCATCACGTCTGCCTTCCCAACTGTCACCTCACGCTTCTCGGGTTCGAGCAGTCCTTCCATGGCCGACTTCACGTCGGACGTAGCATCGTAAATGATCCTGTAGAGACGTATGTCAACGCCGTCCCTCTCCGCCATCTTCCTCGCGTTTACATCCGGCCGCACCTGGAATCCAATGATGATGGCGCCCGAAGTGGAGGCCAGCATGACATCGCTCTCGGTGATCGCACCGACTCCGGAGTGGATGACGTTCACCTTGACCTCATCGGTGGACAGGTTCTCCAGCGACCGTCTGAGCGCCTCCACGGATCCTTGGACGTCAGCCTTGATGATCAAATTGAGCTCCTTGACCTCACCCTCTCTTATCTTACCAAAGAGGGCCTCCAGACTGACAGAGCGCGCCCCCTGGGCCTCCTCCGCGCGTTTCCTCTCAGACCGCCTTGCCGCAAGTTGCTTCGCCAGCTTGTCTTCAGGAACCACATGAAGCACGTCTCCCGCTTGCGGCACCTCCGAGAACCCGAGAACTTCCACGGGCATGGACGGCCCTGCGACATCGACCGACTTGCCCTGGTCGTCGACCATTGCGCGCACTTTGCCGGAGACCTCGCCGGCGACGATCGCATCGCCCACTCGAAGCGTTCCCTTCTCAACCAGGACTGTGGCAACAGGCCCTCTGCCCTTGTCAAGCCTCGCCTCGATCACGGTTCCCTTGGCCGCTCTGTCAGGGTTCGCCTTGAGCTCCCTCATGTCTGCGACAAGCAAGATCATCTCCAAGAGTTCCTGAATGCCTTGCTTGCGGAGGGCGGATATCTCGACCGTCACGGTGTCTCCGCCCCACTCCTCAGGAACCAGGCCTTGCTGGGCGAGCTCCTGCTTAACCCTGTCAGGCTGGGCGTTGGCCTTGTCTATCTTGTTTATCGCGACCACGATCGGCACCTTTGCTGCCCGAGCGTGGTTGATGGCCTCCACGGTCTGCGGCATGACGCCGTCGTCCGCCGCAACCACGAGCACCGCTATGTCGGTCACTTGGGCACCGCGGGCCCTCATGGCGGTGAACGCCTCGTGACCGGGCGTGTCGATGAATGTTATCTTCCTGCCGCCGAGCTCCACCTGGTAAGCTCCGATGTGTTGCGTGATGCCTCCTGCTTCTTGAGCCGTCACATTGGTCTGGCGAATGGCGTCGAGCAGCGACGTCTTGCCGTGATCTACGTGTCCCAGCACGGTCACCACGGGCGGCCTGGGCTTTAGAGCCTCCGGCGCGTCCTGTACGTCCTCGATTCCGAACTCCCTCGCCTCCTGCTGCTCGAGCGGCTCCACGTCGAAACCGTGCTCGTCCGCAACCAGGCTTGCGGCGTCGAAGTCTATCTCTTGGTTGATGGTGGCGAGGATACCCATGGTCATCAAGGACTTGATGACCTCCGCCGAGCCGACGCCGAGCTTCTCTGCCAGCTCTCCCACGGTGATGCTTGGCGGCAAGGCGATCCGCGTCTGCCTCTTCGGATGCTCCCTCTTCCGGGAGGCCGGTGCAGCGGCTGGCTGGGCCGCACTCGGGCGTCTGG
This sequence comes from Bacillota bacterium, assembly GCA_024653485.1. Lineage (NCBI taxonomy): Bacteria > Bacillati > Bacillota > Bacillota bacterium. The sequence continues at coordinate 201,924 of JANLFY010000005.1, forward strand.
GCATTCTCGCTCTGATGATGGCTTCCGCACGCGCCTCTCGCAGCTTCTCCGCGCCTTTGCCGCTCTTTATGAGTTCCAACCTGCGTTCCGGGTGACGTTCCTGCTGCTCCCTGCGGTCCTCCCTGCGCTCCCTCCTGGCATCGGGCCTCTGAAGACGCTCGGCGGAGGGCTTCCTCGAGTCCGCAGCGGGAGGCTGAACCGGGCGTGGTCGAGGGCTTGACGCCACGCCTGTGGCCGCTGCCCCCGTCGTCGCGGCACCCGTCGCGGGACGGCCCGGACCTGCGCGCTTTGCGGGCGGTTGCTTCGCGGGGAGCTGCTGAGCAGGAGGCTGCATTGCCGCAGGTTGTCTCCGGGTTTCAGCCGGAGCGACCGTGTCCCGTTCCGTTTCGTTCCCCCGCGAGACAGCTCGTGCCTCGCCGCTGCCCGTCTCGTCAAGAGCCGCAGCTCTGGACGGGAGCGGCGCAGGCATTCCTCCCTTAGCGGCAGCTTCATCCGGCTGAAACGTGGCCTCACCTGTGGGAGCCTTCTCCGACGGCACGCTTGCTGCCACAGGGGCTTCAGCTGGAGCGGCGATCTTCTCGACTGCCCCTGGTTTCTCAGGAGCTTCTGGCGCTGGGGCAGGAGGCTGCGCGGCCGGCTTTTCCAGATGACGTGTAACAGGCGTGGCCGCAGGAGCCGCCGAAGGCGCGCGAGTAGGAGAAGGAGCGGGACCGGCGGCCGGACGCACCCTGCCCGCAGGCGCCGGCGGCACAGCCGGCCGGATCTGCTTCGGCCTCCCCCAGATCTCAGGCCTTGCTTCCGGCCTTCCTTCGGACCTTGACTCTGACGGTCCCGCCGCTCCGGGAACCCTCGGCATAGCGACTCCCGTCCCCCCGGGGCTCGGTCGGGACGGACGAGTCTGAGCCTTAGCCAGCGCAGGAGGTACCGTAGGAGCTATCTGCGCCGGCCAATGTCTCATACCCCCGTGGCGTTGCGCCCCAGGCACAGTGGGACGCGGACCTACTTGGGAAGCGCTCGCCGGTGTCCACCGGCGCTCCTGACGCTCGCGGGCAGGGGGATGGTCGAGCCCCTCCCTGCCAGCGGAGGCCGGCTTCGGCGACCGCATCGCCTTTTGAGCAGCAGAACCTCCAGTGCCATGGTGGGACCTCCTGTAGTCGGAAGCGGGCCGGGGGTTCGCCACGCCGTGCCCGGGCGCCGACCCTCGCGGAACGACCGGTCTGGGCAATGGAAGAGGCTTCGGCTTCGGTTTCGGCTTCTCGCGAGGTTGTTGTGGCTCTCTTGCCGCCGGTCTCTCCTCTTCCGAAGCGGCTTGGGCACGCCCCGTGGCAGTAGGACTCTCAGCGTCCTTACGCCCCTCTTTCTCGGCAAATCTGTTCTTGATGAACCTGACTACGTTATCCTCCAGGGCGCTCATGTGATTCTTGTCGCGCACGCCGGACTCGGCGAGGAGGTCAAGGATCTCCTTGCTATTCCTACCGAGCTCGCGTGCGAGCTCGTATACCCTGGTCTTCTTCCCCATACACCCACCACCTTCAAATCTTCACGGTCTCAGGCTGGAGGCTTTCCGCTCGCGTACAACGAGATCTGACGCATTAGGTCATCCACCACTTCCGCAGGCACATGCACCTCGAGGGCCGCGTCCAGCCTCTTTCCTCTCAACGCCAAGTCAAGACATCCAGGATCCGGGCAGACGTACGCTCCCCTCCCGGACCGCTTTCCGGTTGGATCCATCTCGACGAGCCCTTCCGGTGTGCGCACTATCCTGACGAGCTCCTTCTTCGGACGGACCTGCCTGCATCCCACGCACGTGCGCTGTGGAACCTTCTTCACCCGTTGACGAGTCTTCCCCCTCGCCATCCTCGAAAGCCACCCGCTTTCACCCTATATGTCGACGTCCAGGTCGAGGTCGTCGTCTAGGTCCAGCTCCCGTTTGGACTTCTTGGGGAGGCGTCCCTTCCTCGGTGCCTCCTCCTCAAGGGTTTCTCCCTTCTTGGCCTTGTCCTTCTTCTTGCGCCTGCCCGGAGCCTCGCCTGAAACCGCCCTTTCCTCTTTCGACTCGGCCGACTCGGTGGGCGTCTCACGATCCCGTCCGCCCGCCCTGACGACAAGGTCCTCATGTCGCGACGGGACAGCCTCGCCTGGGAGGCTCTCCTCAACCTCCTCAGCAGGCATAGCCAACTCCGTCTCCAATCCATCAGTCGGTGTCACGTCGACATGTGTCGGTGGGATCGCCTCACGACAAGTTCGTGCCTCTCCGGAGCCCTCTGCGGAAGTCCCGCCTTCCTCGGCCTCTGTCAATCCGCGTTCGATGGCCTCAGGCTGCACCGTCTTCACCTGGACGAGTTCGTCAACACTCTCCTCTGTAGCCTCGAGATCGGAGGCTTCCGTCTCTCGCAAGGCTCTCTCAGCAGCCAGGCGCTCCTCCTCTTCCTCCAGCACGCGCGCTTGCGAGTCGCTCTTGATGTCGATCTTCCAGCCTGTGAGCTTGGCCGCAAGCCGCACGTTCTGGCCCTCCTTTCCGATAGCCAGCGACAGCTGGTTGTCCGGCACTATGGCCCTCGCCGCATGGCTCGCCTCATCCACACGCGTCAATATGACTCTCGCTGGACTGAGGGCGTTGGACACGTATATGCCTGGATCGTCATGCCACTGAATGATGTCTATCTTCTCGCCTCGCAGCTCGGCGACGATCTTTTGTACTCTCATCCCCCGAGGGCCAACGCAAGCACCCACGGCATCCACGTTTGGGTCATACGAAAGCACGGCCACCTTGGACCTGCTTCCGGCCTCCCTGGCTATGCCCTTGATCTCCACGGTCCCATCGTATATCTCCGGCACCTCGAGCTCTAGAAGCCTCTTGAGAAGGCCTGGATGGCTCCGGGACACCACCACCTGCGGACCCTTCGGTGTCTTGCGCGCCTCCACGATGTAGACCTTAATCCTGTCTCCGAACGAATAGGTCTCTCGCTGCACTTGCTCGGACACGGGCATGACCGCCTCCACGCGGCCGAGGTCGACTATTACGTTGCGCATCTCGCGCCGTTGGACGATGCCCGTCACCACGTCTCCTTCCCTGTTGCTGTATTCTTCGAAGATCACTCCCCGCTCCGCCTCGCGGATTTTCTGAACCACCACTTGCTTGGCGGTCTGCGCAGCGATCCGCCCGAACTCACGGGGCGTCACCTCGACTTCGAAGACATCACCCACCTGATGCGTGGGATCCACCGCCCGGGCCTCATCCAGAGAGATCTCGTGTCTGGGGTCGCGCGGCACGTCCACGACGTTCTTGTGGGCATATACGCTGATATCGCCTGTTTCAGGGTCTATGGTGACCCTGACGTTTTGGGAGGATCCGTAGTTCCTCTTGAATGCGGAAACGAGCGCCGTTTCTATGGCCTCTAGCAGCGCAGCCTTCGGAATCCCCCGTTCCTTCTCAAGTTGCGCAAGAGCCTCAATGACCTCGGAATTCATCGTAACCCTCCTCGCCACCCGGCGGATTATCCCGGTTCGCGGCCTGCAAAATGCGGGCATTGCGCCCGCCTGTCACGAACCGGGAGACCTCCGGCAGCCGCCTCCGAATCTAGATCTCAACGACGAGCCTCGCGTGGCTTATCTTATCGCGGGGCACCTCGAATGTGCGCCCCTCCACGTCGAGCCTCACCTTCCCGTCGACCAAACCGAGCAGCCTGCCCTCAAACGACTTCCTACCTTCTACGGGAGCGTACGTACTAACGAGCACCATGCGCCCGCGGAACCGCTCGTAATCGCTTTCGCGCCTGAGCGGCTTCTCTCCCGAGGACGAGACCTCGAGGACGTAGCTCTGAGGAATCGGATCGAGCTCGTCCAGTTTGCCACCTAGCTCGTTGTTGACCCACTCGCAGTCGTCCATGGAGACTCCTTCAGGGCGATCGATGTACACCCTTAGATACCACTGGCCACCTTCTCGGACGTATTCAACGTCCACGAGCTCTATCCCTCTTCCATCCACCATCGGCCTTAGGATGTCCGTGACTAGGTTCTCGATGTCCTGGGGTTTCACTCTATCTCCTCCTCTGATCGAGCGCACGGTGCAAGCCTCTGAGGCAGGCCGGCGTCGGACGCCCCCTCCCGATTCCCTCGGCCCGGCGGTGAACGGGCCGACTCGCCTTACAACATGAGAGAGTGGGTTTCCCCACTCTCCACAATCGCCGAAGCGCCGACGGCTCGAAGGCTGCACAGTTAGAGTATAGCACACCGGTCGCCGGTGTGCAACAACGTCGGGCGCAGGGGCATAGAAGCGCCAGACGTCGTTCCGCGTCGTGAAGTGCGGTCGCGATGGAAAGAAGCGCTCCGCAAGGGCATACGATCGTCTTGACAAACGATGGGAGGCTTTTTCGCATGACGGGGGAAGAGAAGGTGGTCGCGTCCATGGCATGCCTCAGGGCGGCGGGCGCCGTGGTCGAGATCCTTGGCGCGCTGTTGATGCTCAAGTGCGGTCGGGTCACGACCGGGCTCAGGATCAACGCGGTCCTGGGTGCCCTAGGTCCGGTGGTCCTCACCCTCGTGTGCGGACTCGGGCTGTCGAGCATCGTGGGCAGAGTATCCTGGGTGAAACTACTCATCATCCTGTGTGGCGCAATGCTTGTCTTGGTGGGCGCGAGGTAGGCGAGGGCGGTGAGGCCCGGCGCCGAGTCATTCTCTTGAAATCAGGGAGGTGCAAGTGTAGAATAAGGAAGGCGACATAGGACTGGACGAGCCTTTGACAATAGGGAGGAGATGTTTTTGAAGAGATACCGGACGGAGGACCTCCGGAACGTTGCCCTCATCGCCCATGGCGGGGCAGGCAAGACGAGCCTTGCCGAGGCGATTTTGTATGATGCCGGCGCGATCGACAGGCTTGGTAGGGTCGATGATGGAACGAGCACCATGGACTACGATCCCGATGAGATCAGGCGCAAGATATCCATCTCCACCTCGGTCGCCCCGCTCGAGTGGAAGGGCGTGAAGATCAATCTCATCGACACGCCTGGCTATGCGGACTTCGTCGGCGAGGTGAAGAGCGGTCTGCGGGTGGCGGACTCGGCTCTCGTCGCGGTGTGCGCGGTCTCTGGAGTGGAGGTCGGAACGGAGAACGTGTGGAGATTCGCTGACGAGCGCGGGCTTGCCAGGGCTATCGTAGTAACGAAGCTGGATCGCGAGAACGCCGACTTCTTCAAGACGGTCGACGCCGTGAGAGGCGCTTTCGGAAACCGATGCGTCCCGGTGCAGATCCCCATAGGCTCGCAGGACAGTTTCCGTGGAATAGTGGACCTCATCACGATGAGGGCGATCGTATACAAGGATGGGGCCGGGACTAAGTACGAGGAGACCGACATTCCAGCTGACCTTTCTGGAAGGGCGCGTGAGCTGCGCGACGCCCTCGTGGAGATAGCCGCTGAGGGCGACGACGAGCTCATCGAGAAGTACCTTGAGGGCAGTGAACTCACCCAGGAAGAGATCTTGAAGGGTTTCCGGACGGGGGTCGTCCAGGGCAAGGTGTATCCGATCCTGTGCGCGTCCGCGCTCCGGAACATAGGTGTGCAACCGCTCATCGACGCCATCGTGTCGCTGCTCCCTTCACCGGCGGAAGCGGGCGTCGTTGAAGGCAAGACGCCCGGGTCCGACGAGAAGGCGGTCAGGGCACCAGAGGACGGCGCGCCCCTGGCGGCGCTGGTCTTCAAGACAACCGCGGACCCGTTCGTCGGCAAGATCAGCATGTTCCGGGTGTATTCCGGTCTCGTCAGGTCGGATTCACAGGTTTACAACGTAACCCGCGACTCGCAGGAACGCATCGGGCAAGTGTTCTTCATGAGGGGAAAGCAGCAGGAGCCCGCGGGTGAGGTGGGTGCTGGAGACATCGCGGCTGTCGCGAAACTCTCAGTGACGGCGACGGGGGACACGTTCACGGACAAAGCCAATCCAATAGTGTTGCCAGGCATAGCCTTCCCGAAGCCCACGTTGGCGATGGCAATGAAGCCCAAGAGCAAGGGCGACGAGGAGAAAATCAGCAGCGGCCTCGCGAGGCTCGCCGAGGAAGACCCCACGGTCGTGGTCAGACGGGACGTGGAGACTTCCGAGACCATAGTCGAGGGAATGGGAGAAGTCCACATAGAAGTCATTGCCGAGAAGCTCAAGAGGAAATTCGGAACGGACGTGGTTCTTGAGACTCCGAAGGTCCCGTACCGTGAGACGATTCGCGGGACAGCGAAGGTCGAAGGGAAACACAAGAAACAGACCGGCGGCCGAGGCCAGTATGGCCACGTCTTCCTCGAACTCGAGCCGCTGCCCCCGGGAGGAGAGTTCGAGTTCGTAGACAAGATCTTCGGCGGCGCCGTGCCGAGGCAGTACATCCCCGCCGTGGAAAAGGGCGTGAGGGAGTCCCTTCAGGAGGGCGTGCTCGCTGGGTACCCCGTCGTTGACGTCAAGGTGACGCTGTATGATGGCTCATACCATCCGGTGGACTCGTCGGAAATGGCGTTCAAGATCGCAGCGTCGATGGCGTTCAAGAAGGGAGTCATGGACGCCCGCCCGGTGCTGCTCGAGCCCATAATGAACGTCCAGGTCGTGGTGCCTGAGAACCAGATGGGGGACGTCATGGGCGACCTCAACAAGAGGCGCGGACGGATCATGGGAATGGAACCTCACGGCAAGCAGCAGATTATCAAGGCGCAGGTGCCCATGGCTGAGATGTTCAAGTACGCCATAGATCTCCGCTCCATCACGGGCGGGCGCGGGTCATACTCTATGGAGTTCTCTCACTACGAGGAGGTGCCCGCGCAGATCAGCCAGCAGATCATTGAGAAGACGAGGAAGGAGAAGGAGCAGCAGGGTTAGTCGGACCGCGGACCCTGCCTTCCCCGGAGAGCAACCGCATTGTCGAAGCGCGTGGTCGAAACGTGCCAGGGAGCTTGCGCACCGCAGGCTCCCTTCTTGTATAAGCGCGAACGGCGCTGGGAATACGAACTCTGAGCGCGGACTCGAACGCAGCCATGTCTCCGCGCCCAGGAGGTCACCACTCATGCCGCTGCTCACCTACGATTCGCCCAACACAACGAGGGTCTTCGGCAGAGGACCTTACCAGACGAACGTCGCGGTGACACAGCTCGTCTTCGGGCGAAGGTCCAACGCGGTGGTCTTGGCAAGCTCCGAACGGCCGCTGGACGCCATCGCTGCCCTCTCCCTCGTGCACCAGCCGATTGACGGGCCGGTGCTGCTCTGCCCGCCGAACGGTCTCGACTCTGTCACCGTCGACGAGATTCGCAGGCTGGCGCCCTTAGGTGTGGAAGGTCTTGCGCAGGTGATCATGATCGGAGCAGTCGGTAGCGACGTTGAGCAGCATGTTGCCTCCCTGGGGTTCTCAGTCATGAGGTTGACCGGAATGAACGCGTACCACACGGCGGCTGAGATCGTGAGGTTCCTGGGTTATCCGGAAGACATCATGCTGCTCTCGGGCGAGCATCCCCTGTCCGGCCTATGTGCAGGCGCCATGGCCGCGCACGCTGGAGTGCCCGTGCTCTTTACCCTCAGGGACACCCTACCCCAGGAGACTGTGGGAGCGATACGCGCTTGCGGGAAGTCTGTGAACGTGTTCATGGTTGGGAGCCGCAACCTCATCTCGGACCAGGTGGAGGAGGCTGTGCGGGACCTCACTTCTGGCACGGTGGGGAGGATCTCCGGCGAGGATCCCTTCGAGCTCTCGGTGAGATTCGCGAAGTACCGCTCTGCAGACGGTAGGTTCGGGTTCGGCAAGACGGACAAACACGGCCACGCATTCACCTTCGTCAACCCCGGGAGGTGGCAGGACGCGATATCCGGCGCGCTCCTCGCTCGCATGGGTAAACACCCACCGATTCTCTTTTGCCGCAGGGACGACGTTCCTGCGGTCGTCCGCGAGTACCTGCTCAGCGTGAACCCCGCAAGGGGACGTCCGGAGCCCCCGTTCATGCATGGCTTCATAGTCGGCGATCTCGACGCCATGTCCATCCCGGTGCAGCTCGAAATAGACGACACCCTGTCGATAGATGGAAAGGCTGATCGCGAAATCGTGCACACCGTTGCTCCTGGAGACAACCTCCTTCAGATAGCTAGACGCTACGGCGTGCCGATGCGAGACATCGCCAACGCGAACCAGCTCTCGGCACAGACCTGCCTCGAGCCCGGGGCAAGGCTACTCATCCCATACTCCGTCACCGGAGCGCCCCCCGCGCCGCCCGCCCAGGAGCTTCACTGATCTGAGGATTCCGCGCGGGCACTGTCGCGAGCGCCTGGCGCTCGGCAGCTCAGAATCTGTACACGACGGTCACCCCGGACGTGAGACCATAGGTATTAGCGGTCTCCTTGAACGGGTACTCGCGGCGTTCGATCTCTGCCTCGCAGACAAGCTCGGCGTCTTTGGAGAGGTCGTACCTCACTCTCCACGAGATCTCCGCCTCCGTATAGTCGCCGTCCCTCTCCTGCGGATCCTTGTGGATCCTCTTCGACAGGACACACCCCGCGGAAAGCGAGAGATGGTCGCCCACCAATGACTCAAGCTCTGTACCTATGCTGTGGCTCGTGTACTCTTTCTGGGCGGACGCGGGCACCTTGCGCTGGAAAGCCGTGCCCTTGAGAGTGATAGTGCCGGCGAGGGTGTCTCTCATTGATAACAACGCGGAGACTTCGCGGTCGGTGAGGTCCTTCTCGGGGGCGAACGGAAAGTCCCTGTCAACGTGGGAGAGCGTCAGGCTCACAAAGAGGCGCGACAACGGGTTCCAAGACAGCGCAACCTCGCTGCTGCGTTGGTCGTACGTTCTGGTGCTGGAGCCGGGATACGTGACGCTCCTGCCCTCCAGCCTGACCTTGCCCTCCGCGCCGGCGCCCGCCGGATCTACCTCTACCTCACACCACGACGCATTGGTAGAGGAATCTTTGTGCGGCGCAATGCGATACCGCCGGTCCACGAAGCTCACCCCCACCTGAGCGGATACCGCCGCCGTGGGAACCACCCTCAGCTCGCCCTCGACCACCCTACTATCACGGTCGCTGGACGGCCGACACGGGAACACCACCCCTTCCCTCTCCCACGCAACCTTTGAGGACAGCCTGCCGGAACCGGACTTCCACTCCAGCGTGGTTCTGACGAGACTAGATACGCTGTCAAAAGTGGGCTCACCGGAATCATTGGTCTCACAGCTCCGGCTGGTCCTCGCGTCAAAGTCAAGTCTAACTCCCCATCCGGGTCTTGCGGCAAACGCCACGGCAGCGTACCCCAGGATTCCACGGCCCGCAGGGTGAGGTTTCGCGCTCCCGGTGACGTCACACGACACGCCTCCGTCAGCCTGCAGCCGCAGCTTGCCGTCAACGGCCATTCCCAGCTTCATGGCTGTGGACCCGGAGTCATCGTGAGCGCACGAGAAGTCCAGCGTAAGCTTGCCGGCAAAGCGCGCTGTGGGCGCCTGCGCGCGATCCAAGCGCTCGGCGCCTTCGACGGACGAAATGAGAATACCTGGAGGGAGACCCCAAGATACCGCGAGCACACACGCGAACGCGCCGACAAATCCGGCAAGAGCAGTGTTACCGCACCTCACGAACGCATTCCCTCCCCGAAAGCGCGGAACGCGCCTGCTGCGCCCTGCGTCTATCCGTCCCATCAACAGAACGCAGGCGTGTCCATGATACCATGTATTCCCATGGATGACAATCCCACTTTCGGGTGGTGCTGCCTTACGCTGCCCTAGTACGATCACGTAAGAAAGCCCTCCGGCACGATCACCGTGTACGTGCCAGAGGGCTCTCTTGCTGTTCGTGCATGTGTTCCAGGTCACCTCACGGGGCTGGCGCTCCGCCTGCCTCGCTAGGCTCTCCGCAGCTCCCGCAGGACCTTGATCGGTCGGGCAGACATTCTGACGCCGGGTGCTAGCTATCTATGCCCGCTCAGCCGCTCCCGCAGGCGAGCCTTTCACGGCCCCAGCCCCTGGAGATCGCCTTTGACCTTGTTCACCTGCGCTTCTTGACAAGCCCCAGGGAAACAGCTTTCGCGTAGTCCTTGCAGTGCTCGCAGTCCTTCCAGCAGTCCATGCACCCTTCTTCCGAGTCCCAGCAGTTGTCATGTCTTGCGTACACCGGACAGATGAGATACAGGCTTGCGGGGCATCCTCTGAGCTGGCGGCAGCTTCTCAGGCTCGCGACGGACACGCCCTCCGGAAGCTCGACCTCAGCCACACGGCACCACTCCTTCACGTCGTTTGCCTCGGTTGTGACAGCTGTTTCCTTGACGTCCAGAGTGTACCACACGGCGCCAGGCGAGTCAACTTCACCGGTAACAGGCCACCGTGCCCAGCCGCAGACTTCGACTCAGAAGAGCGTCCCGGTGAACCTCTCCAAGATGATCTCCTCCAGGGTCGGACGGCCTATCTCCTCGAGCTCGTAGCTCACACGAAACGCCGGTTTCGTGATGTTCATCACCCGCCGCAAGTCTATGGGAGTGCCTATGATGACGACATCGGCGGGGGTTCGATTCACCGTCTCCTCCAGCTCGCGGATTTGCTCTCTGCCATACCCCATTGCGGGCAGCAAAGGCTCCAGGTCGGGGTACTTCCTCAAGGTGGCCTTGATGGATCCGACGGCGTACGGCTCGGGATCCACGAGTTCCGCAGCGCCGTGACGCCTCGCAGCTATCACCCCGGCTCCGTAGGTCATGCCACCGTGCGTCAACGTCGGACCGTCCTCCACGACGAGGGCCTTCTTCCCCCTTATCATGTCCCCTTGCTCGAGCACGATGGGAGAAGCCGCTCGAATGACTGCCGCGCCCGGGTTGATCCTCTTCACCGTGGCCTCCACCCTGTCCACATCCTCGGGCTTCGCAGTGTCGACCTTGTTCAGGACGACCACGTCGGCCATGCGAAGGTTCGTCTCGCCGGGATGGAATGACGTCTCGTGACCAGGCCTGTGAGGGTCGGCCAAGGTGATGAGGAGGTCCGGCTCATAGAACGGCATGTCATTGTTGCCTCCGTCCCAGAGAACCACCTCCGCCTCTCTCTCAGCCTCCCGCAGTATCGCGCCGTAGTCTACCCCCGCGTAGACCACGAAGCCTCTCGCTATGTGCGGCTCGTACTCTTCCCGCTCCTCTATGGTCGTATCATACCTGTCGAGATCGTCAAAAGTCGCGAACCTCTGAACCCTCTGCTTTATGAGATCCCCGTACGGCATGGGATGGCGGACCACGACCGTCTTCTTGCCGTGCTTCTTCATGATATCCGTCACTCTGCGAGTCGTCTGGCTCTTGCCGACGCCGGTCCGCACGGCAGTGATGGCGATGACCGGCACTCTCGACTTGAGCATCGTGGTTCCAGGACCCATGAGGCGAAAATCCGTCCCCTTGGCCAGCGCCAACGAAGCCTTGTGCATCACGTCCAGGTGAGAGACGTCGCTGTATGCGAAGATCACCTGGTCCACACCGTTAGCCTCGATTATGGCAGCCAGCTCCTCCTCGGCGAGGATGGGAATGCCGTCGGGATAACCTTCCCCCGCAAGCTCGGGCGGATAGCGCCTCCCTTCGATGTTCGGAATCTGTGTCGCCGTGAACGCCACGACCTCGTACTCATCGTTGTCACGGAAAAACGTGTTGAAGTTGTGAAAGTCACGACCAGCAGCGCCCATGATCACTACTCTCGTTTTCCTTGCCACTTGAGATCTCACTCCCGTCCTCACGTCGATGGTCTTGCCCCGTGCCGGTCGACGAGCCCGAGGCTTCTCAGCATTATGGCGATGGCTGCCTCCGGACGTGACTTGGCTAACACGCCGCACGACGCCATCACGTAATCCCGATCCACCACACACTCGGCGTCAGCCGGGGGAAGTAGTCGCGTCTCGCCTCGCCTGCCTTTCACCGCCTCCAGTATGAGACGGCCCTGCGGCAGTCGCGTCGCCGCTCCCCCCGTGCCGACTATCCACTTGACGCGCGTCAGGTCCTTTCCTTCCGCCACCGTGATTCTACCCAGGGGGCCGTAGAGGTACCGGACGTCACCCGCATGTCGCTCAACTGCGATTCTGGCGGCCTCTCTTGCGAGAGCCAGCGCGAGACGCATGCCCCTCTCGGTCGAGGGCACCGGCTCGAGCTCCGCAAGGGCCTCCCCTGGGTCCATACCGAGGTCGCCAAACACCTTCTCCCTGCCTACCAGGTTCACTATGTTGCCGGCGTTAACGAAAACTCCGAGATCGCCCTCCACGGTGCGTTTCGCTAGGGGCTCCGGGCTCACGAGGATCTTGGCTATCTCCGGGGAGCCCTGTGTGACCGAGTGTACATCTGTGGTGGCTCCCCCCACGTCTACGACCACGAGGTCTCCTATCGTCTCGTAGAGAAGCTTCGCTGCCGCCATCACGGCGCCCGGGGTAGGCATGATCCCGCCGTGCGCCCTTTCGCGAACGCGGTCCATGCCCGGCGCGGTCACGATGTGCTCTTCGAAAAGCCTTTGGATCGCTCGCCTCGCCGGCTCTATGTTGAGCACGTCCACCCGGGGGTACACGTTCTCCACTATGGTGACGGAGATCCCGGCTTCCTCCAAGATCGCCCTCACCTCGTCGTGGATCGCCCTGTTGCCTGCGTATATCACAGGGGCCGGCACACGCGCCCCGGCGATGAGTCTTGCGTTCTCGAGCACCGTCTCCCTTTCTCCGAAGTCCACCCCGCCCGCCAGAAGGATGATGTTCGGGCGTGTGGCCCGGAGTCTCTCGAGGTCGGCTTGCGACAGGCGACCGGCGGTCACCATTTTCAGCACGGCACCCGCCCCAAGCGCCGCCTCCTTGGCGGCCTTGACCGTCATGTCGTACACGAGCCCGTGGACTGTCATCCGAAGCCCGCCCGCGGCGCTTGATGTCGCCAGGAGCTCTCCATACCTGACAGGTGTCGTCGTTCCAAGGACGCGCCCGAGGTCCTCCACCGCCCTCTGCAAACCGATTGCGACATCGCCCTCGTTTACGGTGGTGAGTGCCTTCCCTTGTCCAAGGAAAACCGGACTCGGGCCGTCTAGGCCGGCAAAAGCGTTCACGAGGGTTGTGGTGCTGCCGATCTCCGCAACCAAGACGTCTACCATCTGGCAGCCCCCGCGCCTCGTTCGGCGTTCCCGTCCGGCAGGGTGCCCGCCCCGCTTTCTGCCCCCTCCCTTGCGCTCCGATTCTCAGCTGCGCCCGGACTCGCTTCAGCCCCCGGCTCGGTGCATGGGCCGCCCTCCCTCTCGCGCAGCCTCTGGACCAGGAAACTCGCCACGTCTATGCCTCGGGTTCCCCTTCCGAATCCCGCATCCATGCCCGACTCAGTGGCAACGTCCCACGTCACCTGCGTGCCCCCGGCCACCAGGAGCACCCTCTCCCGGATGCCCTTCTCGCGGCACAGGTCGGCGAGTTTCCTCATGTTGATCCTGTGGACGTCGGCGTGCGTGATAATGGTGCTCACAAGTATGGCGTCCGCCCCGACCTCTATCGCAGCGTCGACCAGCTTCTCCACGGGACACGACGTCCCGAGGTAGTGGCACTCGATTCCAAAAGCTTCTATTCCACCGTGTTTGATGTCTAGTATCTCCCGGAGGCCCACCGAGTGCTCGTCCTGGCCTACCGTCGCCGCGACGACTTTCACGCCTCGGTCCTTCACGAATCTCCTTATCTCGTCGGCCGAGAGGTTCCTCTGCCCCTCGGGCAGCTTGAGCTTTGCCAGCTCGACCCCGAACGAGACCTTGCCCCTCACCTCGACCAGCGTGCCTTCCGCTGGGTGCATGACCTCCTTGTGGATGGCTTTCGGCTCCTCCAGGCCGAGCCTTCGCGCCGTCTCGAGGGCCGCCGCCTCCGCTCGGGCCTCGTCGAGAGGCCAGAACATGGTCATGGTCACTACGCGGTCCGCGGCCCATTCCACCTCAGGATAGACCAAGCCCGGCTGGCCGGCCTCGAGAGCCGCGAGTCTCGTATCCACGTTGTCCGTGGGATCGAGCTCGTCGATGTACACTATCCTATCCGGCCTACACAGCGTGCACCCGCCTATTAGGTCGCAAGGCCGCTCGACCGGGATCCCATCAGGGAGGTGGTTCTCCCCGAAGTGGGCGCAGACAGGAGCCATGTAATCGGGGTCACGCGGCACTATCGTGCCTGCAGCCACTCCTCCGTCTGGGTCGCGCGCTATCCCGTCTCCGTTCCGCTCGGGGTACATCCCCGAATCCACGAAGAATCCAAGCCTGACAGCCTCAAAGTACCCTCCCACGCTCAAGATCTCTTCCAGGAACAATACGGCGCGCTCCGTGATCTCCCGTGCTTTCCGCTCTAGTTCGCCATTGGGATCCTCGTCCAGCCTCACCATGTCGCGCAGACCATCCAGCCCCACCAGCACTTGCTTCGCGGTGGCAAGAGCGGCGATGTTGTTGTAATGCCATGGGACGTTCCGTCCTTCATCAGGGGTTATAGTGCTCTGAATGTCAGCGCTGGTGAGTCGCGACAGCATGAGATTGAGAGTGTGAGTGACCGTGGCCTCGCGCGTGGAAGACTCTATGTACTTCGTATTCATCTGAGCTCGGAACCTGTACCCAGAGAACAGCCTGCGAAGAGCAACGGCGTACGGGAGATCCAGGCGCATCTCCGGCGCGGGCGGTGCTGTTGGTGGAACCGTGGACAGGCATATGTTCTCCTTCGCCATTCCCACTTTCACTGAGTAGGCGCAGTTGATGGCGTGCTGCACCATCAGCTCGGGCATTACTTTCCATGCCTCGCGAGCCGTCGCGTTCGCGTTGTGCGCACCGTCTATCTGAGCCATCCCTGCCCACTGCATAAGGGTCTTTGCCACCGCCGCGTCCACGAACGACCTGTGCATGTTCACGTTTCTGTAGAGGACATTGTACTGGGGGTCCTGGTGAGCTCCGTTCACGCCTTCCTCCGCAAAGAGGACGGCGATCTCCGGACCCGCCACCCCGCTCACGTAGGAATGAAAGTTTATTGGCCTGCCCACTTCGTCTTCGATGAGATCGAGGGCCTTTCGCGTTGCGCGCACCTGTTTGCGCGTGATTGGGACGCCGCCAACCCCTTCCGGAGTGCCCTCGATGAGCCCGTCGAAGTGGCTCTGCCCTGTGGTACGTATGACCATGATGTGGTCAGCCCCGTGCCACGCGGCCATCCTCATCCTTCTGATGTCGTCCTCGAAGCGACCCGATGCGATCTCCGTGGTCACAACGACCTCCGGCTGTGGATCCACGCCCCCGAAGTACTTCGCGGCGGGCAGTGCCACCGACCGCCTCAGCGAGCTCGATATCTGTCGATACTCGAACGGGCCCACGCGAGTTCCTGGGGGCAGCTTCTCGCGCCAAACCCAGCCGCGCCGCCTCGGCCTGTAGTGCTCGAGGTCTCGAAGGATCTCCCTCACGTTTAGCTTCTCGTCAGGGGAAAGCCGCTTTTCGTCCACGGCGCCTCACCTCCTGAACCCAAAGAGCGCGGCTGCCTCATCCCACAGTCTGCCCTCGGCCAGAGCAACGCCCGCATCGCGCACGCACATTCCCCTGGCATTCGCCAGCTTCCACACAACGTGGCCGGCACCCTTGCCTAGAAGACCTTTCTCGGCGCACTTGTCCACGATGGTCTTCGCCTCCAGGCTTGAGAACCCCATCCGGAGAAGCACCGACCTCTCAATGGACGGCGACGTGTGGGTACGGGCGAGGTCCACCAGCGGCTGCACCACCTTATCGGCGAGCTCCCAAAAGTACCTCGCGAGCTCCTCGTTGCTCATGTGTGCAAGGTGACGGCGTCTCTCCTCGAAATCGTCCGAACGCATCATCTGGCTGCGACCCCCTCTGCCTCGAGCTCGTGGATGGTACCCTCCACGAACGCCACAGTCGAGTTCGTGTCCTCCGCGAGGAACCTCACGTCCTCCTCTGATACTCGCCGCGCCTTTGCGTGGGACAACGCGTTTCGTATGTAGGACTTGCGCATCTCCTCCAGCGACACGTCCTGCGCGCGGATCTGAGACGGGTGCTCAGGTATGACTATGCGCTTCCCCGGCACGTTCTCGCGGGGATCGCCGCGCCTCACCTCGACTCCCATGTCCCGTGCGAATGCAAGCTGCGCGTAGGGATGCTTGCCCGCGCCCGTGTATTCAGTCTCTTGCACAACCACGACCTGGTCGCGATCCATCTCGCGAGCGATCGCGATGGCAGCCGCAAGCGACGTGTTTCCTGCGGGACCCCGCTCCATGCCCTCCAGTTTCGCCAGCATCTCGGTGACGTAGAAGACCTCTCCCTGCGTCACTGTGACGTACCTATCCATGTAGCGGAGAGGTCTTGCGGCGTTTCGCGGAACGTCCGACCTATCGGGCCAGGTCGCGAAGGGAATTCCGAAGCCGGTGTGCCCGGTTGTGAAGGACTTTCTGTTGAAGTCGGAGTCGCTCGCCATGTGAAGCCCGGTGATATCGACGCTCGCAGCGATCACCTGGGTCTGGCGGCTTCCCGCCTTGCGTAGACCTCGAGCCGTCCCCGTTACGTTTCCGCCGCCCGCGTGCGTCACTATCACCGCGTCCGGGAAGCGCCCAGTCAGTCGCAGGGTCTCCGTGCCGACTTCGTACCCAAGGGTTTCGATGCCGGCGACGCTGAACGGCGTGTAGAGCGACGCATTGAAGAACCCCGTCTCCTCGAGAAGCATTAGGAACACGTAGAAGAGCTCTGGCCCAACGGTGAGCTGATGCACCTCGGCTCCGTACGCCTCGCACGCCCGGCCTTTCTCGATGATCTCTGGCTGGCCGCGCCCCTTCGAGTCGTAGGTCTCCTGGACTATGATGCACTTGATCCCCCTCTTGGCTGCCTGCGAAGCTACGGCCGCGCCGTAATTCCCGCTTGTGGCTGCGATGACGCCCTGGTAGCCCTTTGTCTTCGCGCGGTACACAGATACCGACGCGCGCCTGTCCTTGAAACTCCCCGAGGGGTTCGCGGCCTCGTCCTTTACCAGGATCCGCGCTCCTTTACCGGGGTCGGCGATGCGACGCACGACCTCCGTTATGTTGCGGAGTTCCACGAGAGGAGTCCGTCCCACGTTGGTCTCGTCCTGGATGGCATGGACCTCTTCGAGCGTGTAACCAACCTCGTCCATCATCCCCTCGTAATCGAAAGCGATGGCGCCCGTTTCGAACTTCTCGTAGTCGATTCCCACGGCCGACTTCATTATCTCGTGGCGTCGCGCCATGACCTCCGCGTAGCCCGTGCCCCGTGTCAAGCCCGTTCACCCTCTCCCGGCCTGCTTGCCCCATCGGTTTTCAGAATGCGCCCGAGCTCCTCGCCCACGTGCAGGAGTTCGGGCACCGGCCTCGCAAACGAGTGTGGGTATGGGGGGTTTACCGCAATGAGCTGTCCCGCGACCTTTCTTCCGAGCACCGTCGTGATGGTTACCTCGTCCCCGATGAACGCGTCACTGTCCAGGTAGCCCTTTATGCGCAGCTCCAGCGGGACTCGCTGGGTGTCCTCAGGCACCTGCGGAGCGCGTTCGCCTGGTCTCAGAACGACCGCCTTTACCTGCACGTACTCCCCGGCTGGAACGCGCTCCGTCCTCTCCGGCATACCCTCCGGGTCACTTCCGCACACTTTCCCCATCCCCTCTCGCCGTCCTCGCGAGGCTTGCCATGTCCCCCATAGCGCAAGCAGGCACCCGCAAGTCTTTCATGGTGACAAGACCCGGCTCCGCCTCAACCACTTGCGGTATCATGTTGACCGCAATGGCTATGGTGCCGATGCCTCCTGGTATCTCGGGCTTGATGGCGAGATTCACCGGAGGCGTGCCTTCGATCCATATGTAGTCCCCTGTCTCGACGCCCTCCAGACCCGGCAACACCTGCTGCGGATGCTCAAGGGTGATCACCTCCTCGCCGTTCATGAAGGCGTGGGCAGTGTGGTTGCATCCCGCGACCATGCCAGGCTTGACGTCGACGTAGGGTGTCGTGCGCCTGGTATTGGACACTATGGGCTCCCTTGTCTGGGTGATCTCGTCAAGCCTCCAGCCAAGGGCGTCCGCGATCATTCCACATGACTGTATGAAGCCGATGTGGCCGACAATCGAGCCCTTCTCCAGCCCTTCCCTGAACTCTTCGACCGTGGTCCCGACACCTTGAGTCCTCATCACGGTCGGCCCGAAAGGAGAGAGGTCGTTGACCCGCCGTGCTTTCACCCGCTTGACGTGGGTGCATATGCCCGTAAGCCCGATGATGAGGGTATCCAGGACGAAACCAGGGTTGATACCCGTTCCGAGCACGCTGACCCCGTACTTGCGGGCAAGCTGGTCGATCTCTGCTGCAAGTCCTGGGTCGCTCTGTCGGAGATATGCCATCTCCTCTGCCACAGTTATGACGTTGCTCCCCGCGGCCATGGCCGCGTCCAGCTGAGGGTAGATCTCCCTCGCGAACGACGAAGTTGCATGAAGCACGACGTCCGCGCCGGCCTCGAGCGCCTCGTCCGGGTCGTTCGTGACCCTCACGCCGAGATCCCGCCCCGCGTTCAGGACGTCCCCGAGGTCGCGGCCGGCCTTGTCAGGCCTCGTCGCAATCGCCCCGACGATTCTGACGCCTTTGCGCTCCAGCAGCGCCCTTGCCATTCCCGAGCCCATCGCGCCTAGTCCCCAGCACACCACCGTGATCTCGTCCACTGTGATCACTCTCCCTGCACGATCCCTGGATGGCAGCACGCAACCACCCGTCCGTGGAGTTCCGTCGGCACTCCCACCTGCACGCTCCCACTGCTCCACGCGGGTGAGCGCGCTGAGGCGCCCGGGCAGCTCGCCTGCCTGAAGAAGGATCAGATTGTATGCACGCCTGCATGGTTATGCAGACAATGCATAGCTCTGGGCGAAAAATGTGCCGCCTCCCCCACTCCAGATGTTTGGCAGCCTGTCGCACCTAGGTTCTCAAGTTCTCTGTAGGTTATTCTACTCACGAAGCGGGATTCCTGCCCAACCGACAGAGCGCGAAGGCATGACCGTCGCAACGTGTGAAGTGGGACGGGCCACCCGCGCACGGGTGGCCCATCCATTCAAGAGGTGTTCATCCTTTGCCGTAGTTTCAGGATCCCGGCCGGTCCGGTTGCCGTGGAGTTTCGCCGCCGGGAACTGACTGGAGATCCCTCCCGGCGCTGGCCGCCACCACGAGACGCCCCGGAGGGCTACTAGCAGGACCCGTAGTAGATCTGGTTTGGGACCGGAGCCAGTGGGCTCTCGTGTACGATTTCGGGGAGGACCTTTTCGTCATCATCATCCGCGTTCCGCTCGCTTCCGCGAGGCTCCTCGCGCCGCTGCAACGCCACCTCGAGAACCTGGTCCATGTGGTCCACGAACACTAGCTTCATTCCCTCCAGGACACTCTTGGGGATCTCCTCGACATCCTTTCGATTCTCGCCGGGAAGCACAACCGTGAAGACTCCAGCCCGGTGCGCCGCGACCACCTTCTCCTTGATACCACCCACGGGGAGGACCCTCCCGCGCAGCGTGATCTCGCCCGTCATGGCGATATCGCACCTCACCGGCCGCCCCGAAAGCGCGGAAGCGAGGGCGGTCGCCATGGCAATTCCCGCGGATGGTCCGTCTTTGGGTATGGCCCCTTCCGGCACGTGGATGTGCACGTCCCGGTCTTGATAAAAGTCGGGGTCGATCCCCAGTTCGTCCGCACGAGACCTGATGTACGTGAATCCGGCCTGCGCCGACTCCTTCATCACGTCCCCAAGCTTCCCCGTGAGCGTGAGCTTTCCGGTGCCTTTCATCACGGAGACCTCGATGGCCAGGATATCGCCGCCCACTTCCGTGACGGCGAGCCCCGTCGCGACTCCCACCCTGTCTTCGGACTCCGCGACACCATACCGGTATTGGGGTATCCCGAGGTATCCTTCAATGTCGCCGGCGTCAACGACCACGCGAGGTGTCTCTCCACCTGCCGACTCCTTGACCACTCTCTTGGCTATCTTCCGCAGTACCGAGGAGACCTCGCGCTCAAGGCCACGCACGCCCGCTTCGCGCGTGTACTGTCTGATCATCGCCCTGATCGCACCCTCTGTGAACTGGATGTCACAGTGTCCGAGGCCGTTTTCCTTCACCTGCTTGGGCACTAGGAAATGGAGGCCTATCTGGACCTTCTCTTCCTCTGTGTAGCCAGGTATGGAGATGATCTCCATTCGATCCGCGAGAGGCCTAGGGATCGCGTGCAACACGTTCGCGGTCGTAATGAACATGACATCCGACAGGTCAAACGGGATCTCGATGTAGTGGTCGCCGAAAGCCACGTTCTGCTCCGGGTCGAGCACCTCGAGAAGCGCTGACGACGGGTCACCTCGGAAGTCATAGCTCATCTTGTCCACTTCATCGAGGAGGAGCACCGGATTCTTCGAGCCGGCCTGGCGCATCGCCTGTATGATCTTGCCCGGCAGGGCGCCTACGTACGTCCTCCGGTGCCCGCGTATCTCGGCCTCATCTCTCACACCGCCCAGCGAGAACCTGACGAACTTCCTATCGAGCGCCCGCGCGATTGACTTTCCCAGCGAGGTCTTGCCCACTCCGGGAGGACCGACGAGACAGAGAATCGGGCCTTTGAGCTTCGTCGTGAGCTGGCGCACCGCTAGGAACTCGAGAATGCGTTCCTTTACCTTCTCGAGGCCGTAATGGTCCTCGTCGAGAACCCTTGCCGCCGCCTCGATGTCGAGGCGGTCCTCTGTCTTGTAAGTCCACGGCAAGCTCAGGAGCCAGTCGAGGTAGGTTCGCACCACCACAGCCTCAGCAGCCATGGGAGGCATCTTCTCGAGCCTCTCCACCTCACGGATCGCGCGCTCTTCCACTTCCTTAGGCAGCTTGGCCGCGGCGATCTTCTCCCTGTACTCCTCGCCCTCTTGGGATCTCTCGTCCCTTTCGCCCAGCTCTTTCTGTATCGCTTTCATCTGCTCTCGCAGATAGTACTCTTTCTGAGTCTTCTCCATCTGCTTGCGCACGCGCGAGTTGATCTTCTTCTCGAGTTCGAGTATCTCCATCTCTTTCAGGAGAATCGCGCACAGCCGCTCGAGCCTGACCCTAGGCGAGGCGGCTTCCAATATCTTCTGCTTGTCCTCCGTGCGCAGAGGAAGGTGAGCTGCGATGTCATCTGCTAGTCTTCCCGGGTCTTCTATAGCCTGAACGGACGTCAAGACCTCCGCGGGGATCTTCTTGCCCACTCTCACATACGATTCAAAGTACCCGATGACGCTGCGCATTAGCGCCTCGGTCTCCTTCGTCAGTCGTTCCGACACGTCGAGCGGCTCCACCCTGACCTTGTAGAACGGATCCACCTGGACGTACTCGACGATCCTCGCGCGCCGGATTCCGTCCACCAGCACCCGTATCGTACCATCGGGATACCTGGCGAGCTGCTTGACCTCGGAGATGGTGCCCACCTCGTGGATCTCCTTGGGCGTCGGCTCGTTCACCTTCGCTTGCTTCTGCGCGGCGAGCAGGATGAGTCTTTCGTTCATCATCGCGTCTTCGAGCGCAGCGACGGATCTGTCCCTGCCCACGTCGAGGGGAACCGTCATGAAGGGGAACACGATCACTCCGCGCAACGGGAGGAGAGGCACCAAGTCTCTTGTCGTTGCTGCTTTGGCTTCTTCCTTCGGCATGACAACCTTGCACCTCCTCGGCTGCTCCGGCGGACTAATCCCCGCTCCGCATCGCGAGCCGCGCTACACGCCCCGCCCGAATCAGCAGCAAGTCACGCCCAGGCGCGGTGCCCTCAATACTCAGTGTATTCGGCCCGGCCTGTCCGATTCCTGCCCTCGACTCCAGGGACACGGGCTATCGCGCCCGGCTCTCGCCCTTCAAATCCCCTCGCTTCGCGACGTGCCACGGCTGGTAGCGCAAGCATGGTGAATCGGCGGCTTACTGTGGCAGGCTGAACGTACCGATGACCCGATGAGAAAACGAGGAAAGCCTCACCTCACAGGCAAGGCTACCACACAGGTCATCATTATGTCAACATGCCCGAACTGTCAATTTCTGTTGCAGAGAGAAGGCCTCAGTGCCCTCCTCAGCACCCTGCGGATAGACCCGCCGCGGCCACCTGGGTATGGACGCTCGCGCTGATGGAGCCCATTAGCGCCCCCGGAGCGACCAGCGCGGCCTGAACGACCTCCTCGACCCGCTCCACAGGGGTGATGAAGATGTCCTTCCTTTCCGCGAAGCTCTCCTGCCAGTTCTCACGGGGGATTATCACTTTGCTCGCGCCCGCCAGCGCCGCGGCCTCGACCTTCGCAACGATCCCGCCAACGGGCTTCACGTACCCGCGTATCGACAGCTCGCCCGTCATGGCGACTTTGTTGTCCACGGGAACGCCGGTTATAGCGGAGTAGATGGCGGTGACGATGGCAACCCCGGCCGACGGCCCATCAAGGGGGATGCCACCCGGAAAGTTCACGTGTATGTCGTAATCCTCGGGCCTGACCGAAAGGAATTTACGCAACGCGGTGATGACGTTTTCCACAGAGCCTCTCGCCATGCTCTTGCGCCTCATTATCCTCCCCGTCTCGCCCATCTCTTCCTCGTCTATCAGCCCGGTCGTGACGACCTTCCCTGTTCCCCTCTCCACAGGTACCGCGGTGGCCTCGATCTCCACCAGCATCCCGTTCATCGCGCCGTACACTGCAAGCCCGTTCGCGTACCCCACCTGAGGTGCGCGAGGGACCTTCTTGAACGGACGGGGAGAGTACTGGCCGGAGTTCACCACCCATTCGATGTCTGCCCTCGTTACGAGCTGCCTTCCGGCCGTGAGCGCGGCGCCTCCGGCGATCTGAAGGATGTTCACGGCGTCCCGGCCGTTGGACGCGTATTTCTTGATGACGTCGAGGGCCCCATCTTCCAGGAAGAAACCTGCCTTCTCCGCAGCGTTCGCCGCGATGGTCCCCACCTCCTCGGGAGTGAGAGCCCTGAAGAAGACCTCGATACACCTCGAGCGGATCGCGGCTGGGATCTCGTCCGGAGACCTGGTGGTCGCCCCGACGAGCCGGAAATCGGCCGGAAGCCCATTCTGGAATATGTCGTGGATGTGCTGGGGGATATTGGGATCCTCCGAGCTATAGTACGCGCTCTCCAGGAACACCTTCCTGTCTTCCAGCACTTTGAGGAGCTTGTTTATCTGCACGGGATGAAGCTCGCCGATCTCATCGATGAACAGTATGCCACCGTGGGCCTTTGTCACAGCGCCCGGCTTCGGCTGTGGGATGCCTGCTATTCCGAGAGGACCCGCTCCCTGGTATATTGGATCGTGGACGGAACCGATCAAGGGATCTGCGATACCCCGATCGTCGAATCTGGAGGTCGCTCCGTCCACCTCGACGAACTTGGCCCATTGCTTGAACGGCGAGCGGGGATTCTTCTTGGCTTCCTCGAGAACGACTCTGGCAGCGGCGGTCTTGCCCACGCCTGGAGGGCCGTACATCAGGACGTGCTGGGGGTTGGGTCCACACAGCGCGGCGCGCAGCGCACGCAGGCCCTCCTCCTGACCTACGATCTCTTTGAGCGTCGTAGGCCGGGTCTTCTCCGAGAGTGGCTCCGTCAGGGAGATGCTGCGCATCTTTTGGAGTTTCTCCATCTCCTTGCGAGATTCCCGGTCTACGGCAACCCTGTTCCCCTGCTGAGTTCTGAGGAGATTCCAGAAATACAGCCCTATGACTATCCCGAAGAACAGGTTCACGAGCCCGAACACGTTGCCTGCAAAGTCCATGGAGAAGCCGCCTCTGCCCATGCCAGATGGATGTCTTTCGAGTGTATTATGTCCACGACTCCGCGGCTTAAGTGTGAACCACCTGATCTATTCGGCATCCATTCGGCTATGACCCGAAGGAATTCCGTCACCGCCTCACACCCGGGTTCGACAGTGACAGGGCACACAGAGGGGGTTTTCGGGATCGGGGATCTAGGTTTCATGCGGGTTTGCGGGTTTGGCGGCGGCCAAAACAGAAAAAGTCAATAGGCACACGCGCACTCTATTATGGACTTGCACCACGCTGGTAACCATGCTATAATCTAGACATGTATATAAGAACTACCAGCAGGAAGAACAAGGACGGCTCGGTCACAAAATACGTTCAGCTAGCCCACAACGTCTGGGACCCCAAGGCAGGCTGCGCGAAGGCGGAGGTGATCTACTCGTTCGGGCGCGCGGATACCCTGGACGTCGAGGCCTTAAAGAGGCTTGCAAAGAGCATAGGCCGATTCCTAGAGCCCGCAGAGGCTTGCGCCTTGCAGTCAGGAAACCCAGACCAGGTGGAGGTCATATCGAGTAAGGCCATAGGCGGGGCCTGGGTGCTCGATAGCCTGTGGAAAGAGCTCGGCATCGACAA